>CBFQYI010000064.1:0-13430 GCA_965720825.1 uncultured Chryseobacterium sp.
TCTGTCTTTGTAAGCCTGAATAAAAGTTTGAGCCGCAATACTCTGCATCATCAATGCAGAGCATAAAAGTGTTGTGAATTTTTTCATATAAATAATATTATTTTGGTAACACGAATGTAGTAAATAAATCACAACGAAGTGTTTAATATTGTAAAATAAAAGAATATTTATTATGAATATCACATTATTTATTACTGATGTGTTGTAAATTTTGTAATGTGAATCTGATGTGAAAAAATAAAAACCTTTGAACTGTTTCAAAGGTTTTTATTGAATATTATAGTTTCTTACATTGAATTATCTTTCAATCATCACTTTTCTGACCACCTTTTGGTCTCCGGTTTTTAAAATTCCAATATACGCTCCGTTTTCAAGTGAGGATGCATTAATTTTTGTTTCATTGCTTCTCTTGAAAATAGAACGTCCCTGGAAATCAGTGATTTCAAAAGTGAAGTTTTTAATTCCGGAGTCCGGAAGTTCAATATTGATGATATCTTTGGCAGGATTTGGATAGATTTTTACACTCTCCAACGTATTTTTTACAGCGGTTTCATGCGTTCCCAATGTTCCGGTAGCAACGGCAAAATGCTGTAATGCTCCCACAGACGCTTTTCCTATCTTGTAAATGTATACAGGGTCTGTATTGGCAAAAGTATCATTCACTGTGTGTGGATAGGTACTTCTTATTCTTTCAAAGAAACCTGTGATTACTTCGCCTTTTTGTTCAAAAGGAATATAATCCGTATCAGCAGCCGGATCTACTGCGGTCAGAAGAGGAGAGTAGAGCGCTGTACAGTTTCTCAGTTCCTGGGTTACAGCGGCCGACGCTGCATTATTTGTTGAAAGTCCACCCTGATCTTCATCGCAATACACGGTATTGTTATTATTTCCCATGACACCGCCTACCTGATCCAGATTGAAAACAAGTTTGATATCCAGAACACGAACACCACTCTGATAGGCTACATTGTTTACATAATGTTTGCTTCCCAGAAGTCCTTGCTCTTCTCCGGAAAAATGGATGAATTTTATAGAATATTCAGTAGGAACATCTTTCAGAATTCTTGCGGCTTCAAGAATAATAGACGTTCCGCTTCCGTTATCATTGATTCCTAGGCCGGTAATACTGTCGAAATGTCCGCAGATAATTACATACTTATTAGGATATACGGTGCCTGTTTTAGTAATAACCAGGTTTTTAGAATTATAGCTTCCAGCTGTGAAAGGGTCTTCTGCTATCTGGCTGGCTGTATATCCATACGAAAGATACTTGTTTTTGAGCCATGTCAACGCATTGGCATTAGCGGCTGACCCCGTAGTTTTTACGCCTAAATTAGCAAATTCCTGAAGGTAAGTTGTAATATTGGTTTGATTTACCATATCCGCTCTGTCCTGATAAGCCTGAATAAAACTCTGGGCTCCAATACTTTGAATAGCAATAGAAGCCAATAAAAAAGTAGCGATTTTCTTCATTTTATGAGAGTAATGCTGAATATTCCTGAATGTAAACAGATTCAGAATCTTTCACCTGGCATTATTTATTAATGATTATTTTTTTCGTGGTATTTCCTTTATCGGTTGTAATGGTAAAGGTATAAACCCCGTTTGTTAATCCTGAAGTATTTATTTTTTCCTGGTTTTCAAGGGCTAATACAGTCTTTCCAGACATGTCATTGACTTCAACTTTGAATTGTTTTACTTTCTCCTGAAATTCCACTGTAACAAGATCTTTAGCCGGATTAGGATAAACCCTGATGGCTTCTGTTGGGTGCTGTGCTGTATCTTTAGTGCTTAAAAGATTATTGGTTGTAGAGGCAACGGCGAAATGCTGTAAAGCTCCTACAGCAGCTTTTCCTACGTTAAAAACATATACAGGATCCAGATTGGCAAAAGTATCGCTTACCGTATGTTCGTTTTCGCTTCTCAGATACTCATAGAATCCGGTAATGGTATATCCTTTCGCTTCAAAAGGCATATAATCGGAGCTGTAAGCATACGAAAGATTCGTCTGAAGAGGAGAGTAAAGGGTAGTACAGTTCATCAGTTCCTGTGTTACAGCATTAGACGCCGTATTATTGGAAGATACACCACCGGTATCTCTTTCGCAGGTAATCGTATTGTTGTTATTTCCAATAAGTCCGCCTACCTGGTCAATATTTAAAACCAATTTTATATCCAGAACCTGGCTGCCATTCTGATAAGCGACGTTATTTACATAGTGGTTACTTCCTACAAGCCCCTGTTCTTCCCCGGAAAAATGAATAAACTTAATAGAGTATTCGGTGGGGACATTTTTCAATATTCTAGCTGCTTCCAGAATAATGGAAGTTCCGCTTCCGTTGTCACTTACTCCAGGACCTACAATTGTATCATAATGTCCACAGATAATAACATATTTGTTAGGGTATACAGTTCCTGTTTTGGTAATAATTAAATTTTTTGAAGTGTTGCTTCCGTAGGTAAAAGAGTCTTCAGACATGTTAGTTGCTGTATATCCGTAAGACAGGTATTTGTTTTTAAGCCAATCAAAAGCATTGTTATTGGCTGTTGTGCCTGTTTTTTTTATTCCAAACCCTGCAAATTCCTGAAGATTTGTACTAATATTGGTTTGGGTAACCATATCTGCTCTGTCCTTATAAGCTTGAATAAAACTTTGCGCACTCATATTTTGCAGTGCAATGGAAGTGAGCAAAAAAGCTGCAACTTTTTTCATTTTTGATACTTTCTTTAGAGATTGCTAATATAGCAATAAATCGCTATTTATTGTTAGTTTTTAAGTGTAATGATGGTTGTTTGTTTGATTTATTAATAATTATATATCTTTTTATTAAATTTATTATTATATTAGGTTAAAATTCATTAAATGAATAAAATTTAGGTAAAATTTTCTTTATTATTAATTGTATTCAATGATAAATTCAGGTTTTATTAATTCTATCTAATAAGTTTTACTGTTGATATGGTAATTACAATAGGATTAAAAGAATATCAGCTGGATTTTTAACAGTCAGAAAGAAGAAAAGTGTACAACAAAAAAATCCCGGGAAAAACCCGGGACTTATATTGATAACAAAATCTATTCTACATTATTTTACTTGATCTACAACAGCTTTGAAAGCTTCAGGGTGATTCATTGCTAAATCTGCTAAAACTTTTCTGTTAAGTTCGATGTTGTTCTTTTTAAGAGCTCCCATAAATTGAGAGTAAGACATTCCGTGCTCTCTAGTTCCCGCGTTGATACGAGTGATCCAAAGTGCTCTGAAATTTCTCTTTTTCTCTTTTCTACCACGGTAAGCATATTGCATTGCTTTTTCTACCGCGTTTTTAGCTACAGTCCAAACGTTCTTTCTTCTACCGAAAAAACCTTTAGCTTGCTTAAGTACTTTTTTTCTGCGCGCTCTAGACGCTACAGCGTTTACTGATCTTGGCATAATTTAAATTGTTTTTTTGAAAAGGGCGGCAGTGTTATTGCTCTTGTTGGCACCGTTTCAGGGTTAAAATTGTGAATTTGTTTGAATTCTTATAAACCGAATATAGATTTATAAAAACTACTTAATTGCTAATTGACGTTGAACGCTTTTCTCATCCACTTTAGCTACGTAAGAAGTAGACGTAAGATTTCTCTTCTGCTTAGTTTCTTTCTTAGTTAAGATGTGGCTTTTGTAAGCGTTTTTTCTTTTGATCTTACCTGTTCCAGTAAGAGCAAAACGTTTCTTAGCACCTGATTTCGTTTTTAATTTTGGCATTGTTTTGCTTTTTTATTGTTTTTGTTATCAATATCTGTTTTGGTTACTCCTAAAGACATTAGGAATAATAGTGCGCAAAGATACAAAAAAAATCAATTCGGATGTTTATAATGTTTGATTTTATCGCATCAATAAAAAACCGTCTCAAAGAAACGGTTCAGTAATAAGTTTAATTCTTTTACTCGAAATCAATCTCGAAGACATCATTAATATTTAGATTATTCCCTCCCAGAACAAACTTCATTCTATATCCCGTAGGAATGGCAGCTCCAGTTTTTGAAAAGAGTTGAAGCTTCATATGGGGATCATTCACATAAAAACCGGCAGTTTTATTAGTATTCCAAAGAGGAATTCCATTGTTATAGATGACCATATTTCCATCGTTTTGTGCAACAAGGGTAGAAGGAGAACCCAAATTATTTCTGTAGCTGTTTGATTTCCATAATGGATAAGTGTAGCCAGCAACAGTTCTATACAGGACAAGATTATGATCATACTGCATAATGAGTTGGTACTTTTGACCATTATTTTCCAAAGTAATTGCTTGTCCTGCATTTAATATAGAAGGGTGATATACTTCCTTTATTAAAGCAACAGTTGAACGACTTGCAATACCGGAAGTTTTACTTCCATGGGCTGCAACTTGCTTTTCAACTGGCATTACATTATCGCGACTCTCATCCTGAGCACAAGAAGCCAAAAGCATTGAAAGACTTAAAAAAGTCATTAATTTTGTTTTCATAGGTTATTTTTTAACGGCACAAATGTAATAATTTATCGCTATAATTCACCTATTAAAGATTTTATTTTTAATGGAAAGCCTTTATTAATGGATGTTTTTATATTTTTTTAAAACACTTTTTAGTGTTTATAAATAAAAAGCCGCAACTTATTCAATTGCGGTTTTGTAATATAATAGTGTAACTTAATTATGATTGAAAAAATGCTAATAAATCTCTGTTGATCGTTTCAGCTTCTGTTGTCGGCATTCCGTGCGGGAATCCAGGATAAGAAATCAGTTTTCCGTTTTTAAGAAGAGTAGCAGCAACCTTACCTGTTGTTTCAAAAGGAACAATCTGATCATCTTCACCGTGCATTACCAATACAGGAACATCTACGCTTTTAAGATCCTCCGTGAAATCCGTCTCAGAGAATGCTTTCACACAATCATAATGAGCTTTGATAGAACCGTTTATTCCCTGTCTCCACCAGTTTCTCTGTATTCCTTCAGAAACTTTGGCTCCTTCTCTGTTGTATCCGTAAAAAGGGAAGGTAATATCAATAAAGAATTGCTGTCTGTGTTTTGCGGTATTGTTTCGGATATCATCAAAAACAGAAATCGGAACTCCATTCGGGTTGTTCTCATTCTGAACCATAATAGGTGTTACTGCACTCACCAGAACGGCTTTTGCCACTCTTCCGTTACCATGTTTTGCTACGTATCTGATCACTTCGCCACCGCCTGTAGAATGTCCTACATGGATCACATCGTTTAAGTCTAAAGCTTCAACAATTTCTGCTACGTCGGAAGCATAAGTATCCATATCATGTCCGTAAGGAGTCTGTTCGGATCTTCCATGTCCTCTTCTGTCATGAGCAATTACTCTGTAGCCCTGTTCTAAAAAGAAGAACATCTGTGCATCCCAGTCATCACTTGATAATGGCCATCCGTGGTGAAAGAAAACCGGTTGTCCTTTTCCCCAATCTTTGTAATAAATTTCTGTTCCGTCCTTTAATGTAAGTGTACTCATTGTTTCTTTTTTTTAATAATTAATAAATAGTGTATTTGATTTTTTATAGTCACAAATGTAGATAGAAAATCTTCATAATGTCTTGATCTGAGATAATAATTGATTAAAAATTTATAAACAATAATGATATATAGATACTATTCTTTAAAATTTAAATGAGTTGAAAATCTTGATAGTAAAAACGTTTTCGGGTAAATAAACTCGAAATTATCTGTAAATGTTCTAAGAACAAGACTATTATCAAATATACCTGATAATCGGGATTGCTGTATTTTTTGATTCTCTTTAATATTGATGATGAATACGATATATAAAATTAAATTATGCTTTCATCTGCAGATTTACACCTTGAAAGAGCATTATTCCTGGCTGTCTTAGTTATATTTTTGGGAATTGGATTTTTGTGCACATTGATTGCTTTTGTTATCAATTTTCTACAAAAGAAAGATAAGAATGGTAAGTATTATCTTCTTGTATTTATTATTTCAGGATTGATTGGAGTAGTCTTAACTGCATTTTATTGTTACATGATCTTATTTGAGCAGGCCCAAACCTATATGCCTTAAAAGAAGATGCGATGCTGTATATCTCAAAAAGGGAGGCAACTAAAAACCCCTGTAATCAGGGATGTTTTTGTACTACGCCTATTTTTATCTTTGATTCAAAATTTATTAAGGATAATAACGGTTAAAAATTCATGATTCTGATTATCACTATTGACAGCTATTCCCTTAGATAAACATTGATTGATAACTTTTATAGCTTTCTTTTTCACACCCAATTCAATGATAAATCCTTATTTCGAGCTAACACAACTTTAAAAAAACATGGGTAAAAACAATAACAAAATAGAATTGAGTGAAGAAGAAGCTTTAAAAGTATGATGCGAAATTTATTTTACATCAGAAATGTGACCCCAATATCAGTTCGGGATAAAGTATTTTTCGGACAGGAATACAGACTAAAAATTAATTAGCAGGTATTTTACTTATATTTACATTCTTGAATGCAGTAAAATTTATAGAGATAAGAGTTTGATGTACAGGTTGTTATTTATATTTACTTTAGCGGTTTGTCCTTTTTTTGCTCAGGCACAGGATGTTTTGAGCAAATTAGAACGAGAATATAATCAAGCTTCAAACAATACGGCAGAGCAGCTGAATCTTGCTCCTAAATATGCCACTGCTTTATTTTTTCATAACCTTAAGCCTAAATCTTATCAGATTTTAAATACCAATATTTCCGTTGCTGCAAAACAGACCGATGGAAAATATGCTACTATTTTATATGCCGTACAGGCGATGAATTATCGCCTTGATAACAAAACAGCTGAATCTTTAAAAAGCCTGGACATGGCAAAAGGGTTCAGTTTAAAAACAAATAGTAATGAGGCAAAAGGGTATTTTCACTATGCAAAAGGCTGGATTCTCACCCGTAATAATAAAATAACTGAAGCTGTTACTGCTTATTTAAAAGCGATTGAATATTATGAAAACTCTCTAACAACCTCTACATTGTATGGGAGATTTGGTAACGTAGCGAAAGAATTATCTGCTATTTATTCCAATCTTAATGAATACCAGCTCGAAGAGAAGTATAGCAAGCAGTTTTTGTTGCTGGCCTCCAAACAAAATGATCCAAACCTTATCTTCGATGCCTATATGAGAATGGGGTATGTATATGAACAGAAATATACTCAAAATCATTTGAATACGGAGTTTAGAAATAAGACAGAGCAATATTATCTGCAGGCTATAACAACTTTTAATAAAAATAAAGAGGTCATGCTCAACAGGAGCAGTCTTTCATATGCAGCGATCAATTTAGCCAATTTATATACTGATTTTGATAGGGATAAAGCCATGAAATATGCCAGCTTAGCCAATAATGTGAGCTTGGAAATAGGCGATCCTATTCATATTGCTTCATCATTTGGAATTCTGGCAGAATTGGCCTTACAGGATAAAAATTATGATTTAGCTAAATCTTATTTTCTAAAAGCTTCTATGGAGATTGGAAAAAGCCCGGTGAGAGATCATAATATAGGATTGTCTATTCTTGAATCTTTATCCAGAATTAGCGAAGAACAGGGCAATTACAAAGAAGCGCTGACCTACTATAAAAGTTATGTTGATCAATACAAAAGCGTTTACGATCAGGAAAAACTGGATATTACAAAAAGATTAGAATCTCAGTTTGATAAAGAACGACAGGAGCAGAAGTACATCAAGTTACAGCTGGAAAGTGATAAAAAAGCTCAGGAAATTAAGTTGATTAATATTTTGCGTGCACAACGTGAACAAGTTTACAACAATTTAAAATTGGTAGAGGAAAATCAGCGTGAACGACTGAAATTCTCAGAACTTGAATCAGAAAAAAAAGAACAGCAGCTTCGTCTGGCAAAACTGGAAACCCAACAGAAAAATAATGATATCGACAGTTACAAAAAGCTGTTGGCATTTAAAGAAAAGATTAATACTTACTACATTTTCTTTATCATATTCTTCATTATTTTGATCCTCTTATTACTTTATGCCTATAAACAACGTGCTAAATCCATTAAGCGAAGAGATGAATTGCATGCTTTAGCCATGGAACAGGAGAAACAAAATTCAAAAATTTCTACCCTTACAGCATTGCTTGAAGGGCAGGAGCAGGAGCGTGGCCGTCTTGCACGGGATCTCCATGACGGATTGGGAGGTTTACTTTCAGGAACTAAGCATCAGTTGTCTTATTTAAATCCTAATCATTCTGAAAATATAGAGGAGGGAATTTCAAAATCAATTGAACAGATTGATGGGGCTGTAGAAGAGCTAAGAAGGGTAGCACATAATTTAATGCCAGATTTATTAACAAAATACGGACTGGAAGTTGCAATTCAGGAGTTTGCTTCCCGAATTTCCAACAATGCATTGGAAATCCACACGGAGTTTATCAATTACAGCAATTCCCTATCGAAAGAAAAGCAATTAATCATTTACAGGATTATTCAGGAACTGGTCAATAATGCCATAAAACATGCTGATACTTCCGAAATTATTGTTCAGATAAGCGAAGAAGAAAATCTATTGAATCTTACGGTAGAGGATAATGGTAAAGGTTTCGATCATACCAATTTAGACATTAGAAAAACGGCAGGTTTTCACAATATAGAACTGAGAGTCCAATTTTTAAAAGGAACGATGAATATCACCTCCGAATTGAATATTGGTACCAGTATAGAACTTCAAATCCCTATTCATTACACATGATAAAAGTAGCCATAACAGACGATCATCCACTTCTATTGGAAGGACTTAAGAATATTTTAGGAAACAGTGATACAATAGATGTTGTGGATTGTTTCAAAAACGTTCCGGAAATGAATACAGGTCTTGCCAAACATGCAGTTGATATTCTATTGCTGGATATCAATCTGGTTGATACCAACAGCATTGAACTCATCAGGCCTTTAAAGAAAAAATACAACAACCTTCAGATTATTATCCTTAGTGTTCATAATGAACTGCCTGTCATTAACAGCACTCTGGCGGAAGGGGCTTTAGGATACATTCAAAAAAACGCTTCAGTTTCCGAAATTATCGAAGGAATTAATGCTGTATATAGTGGTAACAGGTTTTTATGCTCTCAAACAAAGTCTGTTTTGGAGAAAAAACCGACGGACGGGTTAAGTCAGGTTCCGAAACTGACACGAAGAGAAAAGGAAATTTTGAGGGAAGCAGCAAAAGGACTTACCACCAATCAAATGGCAGAAAAACTTTTCATCAGCCCACATACGGTAGAAAGCCACCGAAAAAATCTTATTGAAAAATTTCAGACATCCAACCTGAGTTCAGCCATAAAATTAGCGATAGAATACGGTTTGATTATCGAATAAAATATTTGTCCGGAAAAAAGGCTGCTTACATCACGTAAGCAGCCTTTTTCTTATATAATCAAATAATTGGTGTATACTCTCTTAATCCTTGAATTTCAATGCGGCCTGGAACAGGTTTTTCTTTCCTGTTAAATCATACTCATCATTGTAGACAGGTTCATACATTAATATAAAAACTCTGCCGTCAAAATCCTTTAAATTGACAGGCTGATCCACCATCACATCATAAAATCTTGTAATCGTACGTGTAGCAGTCCATTGTTTGGTGTTCCCTTTAGGATTCTTATCGAATCTATGATCCTTTGCATCTGTATAATACCAGTAAGAAGGCGCGGCATCCATCAGAAACATTTCTTTGTCCTTATTATAAAGTTCCTCCGCCATCCCAGTATTCTGAAACCATGGAACTTCAGTATTTAAAACTCCCAAAGCCGCACCATAGATCTCTTTATTTGTTGTAGCGCCCACTAAAAAACCTTCCAGATTAGTAGAAGTAATTTCAAACAGGAAAGGAGATTTTTTCAGTTCATAAACATCATTTACCGGCTGTATCACTTTTCCGTCCTGTTTAATAACTACTTTTAGCGATTGTGCAAAAGTCATAAAACTTAATAGACAAAAAAGAACAGTCAAACTTAATTTTTTCATTGTATCTCTTTAAATTATTGCAGCAAAGGTATTAGTCTTTATTTCTCCGTACACTCGCTGATTTCAGGGGTTTTTATTATTGAAATTGTTAAAATTTTTATCAAATAAAACCATTAAAGAAGAATTTAAGAAATAAAGTATAGTCAAGATGAACATTCTGATTTTTTAGCGTAAAGCAAAGCTTATCTTAACAATTTAATACATTCTTAGTGTTTCAAAATATAAAAGTTTACATAAGTTCGTTCTTTTAAATGTAAATTGTATTTCCATTAAGATCCTGATTATCTAAGTTTCCTTACTGAAACAGATCAGCCTTCAGCTGGATTTTTATATAAGCTGGTTTTTGTTTTTTGCCATTGGCAGAAGCAGAATTAAGAGGGTAGACTTCTGCATATAAGGTATCATTATCGGTCCAGAATGCCTTTTTACCATCTGCTATTTTGAAGTTGGTAAAATTCACATACAGAAGATTGTCCTGTTTTTTTGTTGTTGGAAAATAGTTGGAAATAACAAAATTACTCCCTACGTCATTATTGGATGAAACAGAGGTAACCCAGCCTTTGGTAGGAAGGATTTGTGGATAACCTTCTGTACCCAGTTCAAACGTCGCTGCATTTTTTATACTGTAAAAAGAATAGAAGGAACCTACAACTTCGTCAGAACTTTCTTTGAATACTTCCAGGTTTAAATAAGTTGACCGTCCTACATATTCATTAGCAAGCGGTCCGGTTTCAGTAGAGATATTTTCATGTTGTGTAATTACTTCTTCTCTGCCATTTTCTTTGTATACCCAATTATCCGCCTTTAGCTGTATATTTGGATTTTTTACCAACTGTTCACCAATTTGTTTTTTTGAATTGGCTTTAAATTCCTGTTCTGATATCTCAGTAATGCTCCCAAATTTTTTAAAAGATTTATTTTTAAAATCACTCGATTCCTTAAATGTGCTGCTTCTGATTTCATAAAGATCCACACCATTTAAAGTAAGATCAAATGCTGCAGTGAATTCTGATTTCAAGACAAAAGCCTCAATGCTGTTCGAAATGTTATTATTAATGCTGTAGTGAATGGAATAGAAATCCTCAAACTCTTCGAATCCATAATAATTATCGAATTTATTGTAAGCCATTTTCAAATGGGCTGCATCTTTGCTTGGAGTTATAAAAAACTGTATAGAATCCAGTTGGGTAAATAATTGAAATGGTACTTCCTGAACATTATCCACTCCTTTTATTTTTTTGAAATCAGCGAGGGTTATTGTTTTCTGTTTAACTTCAGTTTCTGTTTTATCCGTTTCTGATTTTTTATTCTGCTGGTTGCATCCTGCAAGAACAACCATAGATGATATGAAGAGTTGGTTGAAGATTTTCATTTTTATATTTTTGGGCAAATGTATCAGTATTCAGACCAGCAGCCAATAAAACCCTCTGATATAGGGGATAAATGGCTGAAAACAGGGATATATTGAATGATGGATTTTGGAGAATTTTACAAAACGATAACCCCAACACTGTAACTTACTTTATAAAAATGAAAAACGTAATAACCAGCCTTTCAATTGTAATCATATTATTAGCTTCCTGTTCACCTGCTACAGACAAAAAAATGAAGAAAGTAGATTCTGTAAGTGCAAAAACAACCCGGATTTCTAAACCCGGTCCGGTAAAAAATGCAATAACAGCATCAGAAATTCCAGTTGACTTTTCAACATTGGTTCCTATTGATGTATTGAACAGTAAAAGTACAGATGTTTATGAAAAATATGGTATAGAGTTCTCGGGAAACTGCTATTCATGTGATTTGGCAAGCTTATCTATAACAAAGAAGCAGATCAGATGGACCAATGTATGTGATGAAAAGGATACTTTTGAAATTGATCATTTTTCCTTCTCTCATGAAGGAAACAAAACTGTTTTTAAAACATCAGAAAGAACTTATATTTTAACTCAAATAGATGAGAAAGCACCTGTTTACGAATTGGTTATAGAAGGCAAAAAACTGGAGTTAAAGAACAAAAGAATATCGAAATATTTTACCACCCAAAAAGCTTTACCGCTTTTCACAGAACATGACTGTGGAGATTTTGAAGGATAACAAGATCCTATGGATTATTGAACCGGATGATAGAGTAGTCCGGTTCAATAATTTTAAGCTTTTTTGAAAACTTGGCCATAAAAAAACCTCAAATTACTTTGAGGTTTATATGTAAAATAATGACTTAATTATTTTGCTGGTTTTTTAGGACTCATCATCATAATCATCCTTTTTCCTTCAAGTTTAGGAAGCTGGTCTACTTTACCCACGTGCTCTAGTTCCTGAGCAAGTTTTAAAAGCAAAATTTCTCCCTGATCCTTAAAGATAATCGAACGTCCTTTAAAAAATACGTAGGTTTTTAATTTAGAACCTTCTTCAAGGAATTTTTCAGCATGCTTCTTTTTGAATTCGTAATCGTGATCATCAGTCTGAGGTCCGAAACGGATCTCTTTTACTACCACTTTTACCTGCTTAGCTTTAAGTTCCTTCTGTTTTTTCTTTTGCTCGTATAAGAATTTCTTGTATTCCAATACTCTTGCAATAAATGGTTCTGCCTTGTCAGAAATTACTACTAAATCCAATTCTTGTTCCGCCGCAATTTGTCTTGCTTTGTCAATTGGGTAAATTCCTGGCTCTACGTTATCGCCCACTAAACGAAGCTCTCTCACACGAATTTTATCGTTGATCAAGTGTAAGTCCTCTTGTACCGGACGTCTCTGTGGGCCCCTGTTGTTAAATCTTTGTGCTATTGTATTATAATTTTATTGGTTAATTACTTAATTTAATTAATTTAAATATTTAAAATTGAAAGATTCCAATTAATTATTTGAATCCTTCAATCTTTTAATTTAAAATTTATATGGCTGCTTCTTTTTTGAAGTAAGCAACGAAATCCTCCATCTTCATCACTCCAAGATCTCCTTCTCCACGTCTTCTTACAGAAATCGTGCCTTCTTTTTCTTCATTTTCTCCTACTACAAGCATGAAAGGAATCTTATTCAATTCCGCATCACGGATCTTTTTACCTGTCTTCTCGTTTCTGTCATCAATCTGACCGCTAATATCGTGATTTTCCAAAAATTGTGAAACTTTTTTTGAATAATCTACATATTTTTCACTGATCGGTAGAATAATAAACTGATCCGGGCTTAGCCATAATGGGAAATCACCAGCTGTGTTTTCCAGCAAAATAGCGATGAAACGCTCCATAGAACCGAATGGTGCTCTGTGGATCATTACCGGTCTGTGTTTCTCATTATCATTTCCGATATAATGAAGATCAAATCTTTCCGGAAGGTTATAATCTACCTGGATAGTTCCAAGCTGCCATTTTCTTCCTAAAGCATCTTTCACCATGAAGTCAAGCTTAGGACC
>CBFQYI010000065.1:0-13428 GCA_965720825.1 uncultured Chryseobacterium sp.
GATGTAATTACTGCTACAAAAAGCCTTACTGCAAGGAGCAAACTGTATAATATGTTCCTTTCCGTTTTTATCAATGGAATACATCTTTATCAGCCCTTTTTCTACAAAGAAAATATGTCGGCAGATTTCTCCATACTGAAGAAGAAACTGGTTTTTAGGAATTTTCTTTACTTCATAGTGCAGGCTACACGTATTCACATTCTGAAGCGGAACATTTAAAACTTTGGCTAAATAATTATTTATATTCTTCATGATACAATCTGGCTTAAAGAAATATCCTGGTGTGAAGCACTGTTAACAGGTTTTCCGTTCTCTATGACAATCAGTTGCGGACTTTCGTGTCTGATCTCAAAATCTGCTGCTATTTTGTTAGAAACAGGTCTGTGTGCCAATAAATCCAGATAGTATACATTCACCGGCTGGTCTGAATTTTCTATTTCTTTTTCAAAGTTTTTCAAAACTGTTCTGCTTATGAAACAGCTTGTAGAATGTTTGAATATCGCTATTTTATTCTGAAAAGAGTCTTCCATTGCTTTGGCAAGATCTTCTTCAGATTCTATCTTTTTCCAGAACGTTTTTTGGTCAGGGGTTTCGTCTTTACCGCCGAATATTTTATCAAAAAAACTCATACATTAAATTGTTTTAGATGATGATCAAGATGTTTGTATTCTAAAAATGTCCAGTCTTTTTCAGTCATTGTTCCAAATAACCTGTGACAGTCCGGCAGATTGTTTTTTTCACAAACTTCCCGGAATTCTTCCAGCGTTTTCAGCAGATTGGTTTTTGATACATCAAAATCACACTCAAAATTAACGATTAGTTTTTGAAAAGTAGGCATGTTTCTGGGAATTCCATTATTGAAAATATGCATTTCTATTTTAGTAAAAATCCCTACTGCCTCAAACATGACATTAATACGGGGAAGTTCGAGCTTTCCCAAAGCCACCTGAAGAACTAAATCACAATGCTTTAGCATTTGACATACATTCATCTTTCCCCATTTCCCATGAGAATTTTCAGATAACAGAGAAATTCTGTCTTTAATTTCCTGATAGTATATAGGATTATTGAGACTCTTCCTTACCAACCTTTTTCTATCTTCAGATTTTCAATATGAGCAAAATGATGATTACAGTGCCACACGTATAAAGCAAGGCTTTCTCTTAAATTATAATTTTTATTGTGCTCAGGATGATGGAAAGTTCTTTCAAACTGTTTATTGGTAAGACTTTTAAGAAGAACTACCCATCTTTGATGTGTTCCCTTCAACATTCTCATTGCCGGTTTTACGGGCATATGAAAACTATCCTGAAGTTCCGCCCATTTCGCTTCATCATAAGGCTTTATGGTAGGATTTTCTTCTGTCAGCGCCAGTTTGAAACGGATAAAACTGTTCATATGACTGTCAGAAAGATGGTTCACAAGCTGTCTTACTGTCCAGCCTCCTTCTCTGTAAGGAGTATCCAATTGATCGTCTGTAAAATGTTCAATGAGATTCTTTAGCCGCCCAGGAAAGTCTTTGATTACTTTAATATAAGTATCCAATGTGATATCACAAATGTCTTCAGGCACTTCAAACGGGCCTATTGGAAACTTTTTTTTCTCTAAATCGCTCATTGTTCAGGTTTTAATTTTTTAATTATTGCCGATGGGTATTACTATTATTTATTAGAATAATTGACGAATATCAGCTTGCGCGAATTTATCAAAAATTCAAGAATATAAAGTGAATAAAGCATTAATTATACCGATAATGATTTTTGTGGTACCGATTGTTCATTAAAAAAGGCTTCAATTGTATAAACTGAAACCTTTCTTAATTATAATAAAGTATTAATATCCGTGTAAATCAATACCTTCTGTTCTTTGCAGGGTTACTTTTCTACCCATTTTCTTTTGAATCACTCTGAAATGCTGCAATTCATCATCCGTCAGAATACTGATTGCAGTTCCTTTTTCATTGGCACGCCCTGTTCTACCAATACGGTGAATATAATCCAACGGCGAACGCGGCAACTCGTAATTGATAACACATGGCAGAGATTCAATATGGATTCCACGCCCAATCAAGTCTGTAGCCACTAAAATCTGAGCTCCATTTACTTTAAATTCTTCCAGATTATTTCTTCTCGCTCCCTGTGACTTCTGGCTATGAATGGCCACCGCTTTTATTTTATTCTTTTTAAGTTTCTCTACCAGATTATCAGCAGATCTTGTAGACGAAACAAAAATTAAAGCCTTTTCTACTTTCTTTTCTTTGATCAGATATCTTAAAAAAGGTCCTTTATTTTCAGGAGCAACATGATAGGCTAATTGTTCGATATTATCAATTTCTACTTCTTCTTTTTTAATCTCAATAATCGTAGGATTTATAGAAAGACGTTCTTTCATTTCTGAAACCTTATCATTCAAGGTAGCTGAAAATAAAGTGGTTTGTTTCGCTACTGGCATCATGGCAAAAAGTTTATTCATTTCTTCCCCAAATCCTAGCTGAAACATTTTATCTGCTTCATCAATCACCAAATGTTTAATTCCCGAAATACTCAATGCATTATGATCAATTAAATCCAGCAAACGTCCCGGAGTGGCAATCAAAACTTCCACTCCAAACATTCCCTTCATCTGTGGATTGATAGAAACACCTCCATAAACGGCCATCGTACGGACTTCTCTCTTTAGATTTTCCGTGAATGCCCTGAAAACTTCATCGATCTGAATAGCTAATTCCCTGGTAGGGACCAATATCAAAACCTGAACATTACGGTCTTTTTTAACTTCCGCATTCTGTAATTTTTCTAGAATCGGCATCACAAAACAAGCTGTTTTACCGGAACCTGTCTGAGCAATTCCCATCAGGTCTTTCCCCTGCAAAATGACCGGGACAGCCTGCTCTTGTATGAGGAATGGTTTTAAATATCCTAATTTCTTGACAGAACGAATAATATTGTGTGATAATCCTAACGATTCAAATGACATAAAAATACTTATTTCCTGCAAAGATACGCTATTGATATTTGGTGTAAGCCTCAAAATACAATAGGCTGCGGATAAACTTCAATTATTTAAAATTTTATGCCTTTCATTCATAAAAATTGAAAATTTATGTTGTCGATTTGTCCGATAATTCAGGTTTGGACAAATTTTTGAAGATTAGTTTTGTAAATTTATCAAAAATTCGAGAAATCAAAATATGAAAAAAGCGTTAATAATAGTCGATGTACAGAATGATTTTTGTGAAGGCGGAGCACTTGCAGTCCCTGGAGCCAGCGAAATTATTCCATACATCAATCTCCTGATGGAAGAAAATGAATATGATCAGGTAGTTCTTACACAAGACTGGCATCCTGCAGGTCATAAAAGTTTTGCAAGCAGCAATGGTAGAAAGGTAGGAGAAAGTATTATTTTAAATGGTGTTCCACAATTTATGTGGCCGGATCACTGTATTCAGGGAACTTTTGGAGCAGAATTCCATAAAGATCTGAACAGAGATAAAGTAACCCACATTGTACAGAAAGGTAAAAATATTGAAATCGATAGCTACAGCGGTTTCCAGTATAACAACCACTTTATGATAAGCGGTTTTGATGACTTCTTGAAGTATCACGATATCCAGCTGGTAGAAATTGTAGGCCTGGCATTGGACTATTGTGTTAAATTTACAGCACAGGATGCTGTAGCCAATGGATATGTAACCTGTCTTCATTTCAATGGAACACGTGCAGTAAACGTAAAACCAGACAACGGCAGAGATGCCATCTATGAAATGATTGAGAAAGGAGTAACTGTGTTAGGGTAGTTCTTTTTAATGATAAATGATGAGTTATAAATTGTAAAATTTATGACTTACTACAGTAAAAAAGCGCAGAAAATAATTCTGCGCTTTTTGTTTTTTATCCTAAAGATACTTTTTGAAAGGATGGAGTAAGTTAGAAATCTGAATCTGTCATTCATCATTTATAACTCATCATTCATTATTATTCTAAAGCATTTTAATGTTGTTCACTTCCAGTTCTGTAAGGATTCTCCAGTGTCCTCTCTTGATATTCTTCTTCGTTAATCCGGCAAACATTACTCTGTCTAAAGATTCTACTTCGTATCCTAATCTTTGGAAAATTCTTCTGATCACACGGTTCCATCCGATGTGGATCTCAATTCCAATTTCATTCTTAGGTTTCCCTTCAATATATGAAATCTGATCAACCACAGCTACTCCTTCATCAAGACGGATACCTTCTGCAATAAGACGTAAATCTTCACCAGTAAGTTTTTTATCCAATGTTACATGATAAATCTTCTTAGCATCAAAAGATGGATGCGTCAGTTTTTTAGTCATGTGTCCGTCATTGGTTAATAAAATAACTCCTGTTGTAGAACGATCCAGTCTTCCCACCGGGAAAAGTCTGTAAGGAGAAGCATTCGCTACAAGATCCATTACAGTTTTTCTTGCTTTATCGTCTTTTGTAGTAGAAATATAACCTTTTGGCTTATTCAAAAGTACATATACAGGTTTTTCAGGCGTAATATTTTGTCCGTCAAAAACTACTCTGTCTGTTTTCTGTACCTGATATCCCATTTCAGTTACCACCTTTCCGTTGACTTCTACCAACCCCTGAGTAATCAGCTCATCAGCTTCTCTTCTGCTGCAGATTCCGGAATTAGCGATATACTTGTTAAGACGGATGCTGTCTTTATGAACGTCTTTTTCAATTTTGTTCAGCCTTCTTTTCTGTACAAAAGATCTTGTTTTGTCATCATTTCTTTCTTCACCATTGGATGGTCTTCTTCCGTATTTCAGACTGCCTCTTTCATACTTATCTCTGGTATCGAAATTCTTTCCGCCTCTCTTCGGTTTTCCAAAAGATTTTTTCTCATAGCTCTCACTTTTGTTCGTGATATAAGGTTTTCTTTCAGATTTTGAACCTGAATCTTCGTTAGAATTTTCGAAACTGTCTGTATTTCTTTTGAAAGGTTTCTTTTCAAATCTTGAGTTGGATCCCTGATGTTCTGGTCCTTTTCTTCCTCCGTCTTTAGAGAACGGTTTCTTAAAAGTCTTTGATCCTGAAGAATTTCCAGATCTGGAAGCACGAGAATCATCAGAACTTTTCTTGGTTGAAATTCTTGGTCTCTTTGGTCTGTCTGAATTATTATTATCTCTGCTCATTCTAAAAATTTCTGCAAAGATAGTAATTTAGTTACGAGTTAAAAATTAAGAATCATAACTTTGCACTATAGTTTACATTTTAACTTTACATAAAATAGAAGATGATAACAATATTAAACGATAATTTTTCACAGCTCAACGAGTTTCTTCATGAAAAAACTTTCAGTAAAATTTTCATTCTTGTAGATGAAAACACCCATGAATACTGCCTTCCTGTTCTTTTAGGAAATATGGAAACGGACCTGGGCTTTGAAATTTTAGAGATTGAAGCGGGAGAGGAAATGAAAAATATCCAGACAGCCAATCAGCTTTGGGAAATTCTTACAGAAATGCAGGCCGACAGAAAAGCACTGGTTATCAACCTTGGTGGTGGTGTAATAACCGATATGGGCGGATTTGTTGCATCTACTTATAAAAGAGGAATACAGTTTATCAACATCCCTACTACTCTTCTATCGATGTGTGATGCTTCCATAGGAGGAAAAACCGGGATCGATCTGATGCACTATAAAAATATGGTGGGAACTTTTGCTTTCCCTGAGCAAATCTTTATTTTTCCAAAATTCTTAGAAACATTACCTTTTAAAGAATTAAGAAGCGGGTTTGCTGAAATGCTGAAACATGGGCTAATTGCTGATAAAAATCATTGGGATCAATTGATTCAGATCCGTAAACTGGAAGTGGAAACGGTAATTCCACATATTCAAACATCTATGAATATCAAGCAGAATGTTGTAGATCAGGATTTCCATGAGCAGAACATTAGAAAAACACTTAATTTCGGGCATACTATAGGCCATGCGGTAGAAAGTTTATGTCTGCAGCAGGAAAATCCAATCCTTCACGGTGAAGCAGTCGCTATGGGAATGATTGCTGAAACTCATCTGGCTTATCTTGAAAACCTTATTTCTGAAGATGATTCAAAAATAATTATTGAAAACATTCAGAGATATTATCCATACCTTGATATCAGCGATTTTAAAGATGAAGATATTACCACATTACTATTGAATGACAAAAAGAATACAGACAGCAAAATCAATTTCTCTCTGCTTTCGGGTATAGGTTCTTGCATCTATGATCATCAGTGCAGCCAGGAAAATATCATTGAATCTTTAACTTTTTATAGAAAATTGAACGATGCTTAACGTTTTTTTTCGAAAAATAAATTCGTTTTAAAACCTGTTTTTGACAAAATTGTCAATTTAGATCATATCTAAACAAACATTTATTTAAAATCACAAAATGCTATTAATCAATAACATATTTCAAAAATCACTTAAACACTAAGTGATTTTTTTATTGATTTTAATCATAAAAAAAATTTTTGGCAAGCAATTTGAAAGATACTCTGCGTTCAACTGAAAAGCTGAACAAGTAGTAAAATTTAAAATTAAGAAAGAGTAAAATTAAAAAAATTAAAGTTATGAAAAAGTTAATTTTAGGATTAGCGTTAACTGCAGGAACATTCGCATTCGCTCAACAGACAGGAAACACATCTTCTAATCCGGTAACATTTGGGGTAAAAGGAGGTATGAACGTTTCTTCACTTTCAAAAGATAGCGGTCTTGATGATCAGAAATCTAAAATAGGATTCAACGCAGGAGTATTTGCAAACATTCCATTGGCTGCTTCATTCAGTGTTCAGCCGGAGGTACAGTATTCACAATATGGTAATAAATCAAATTATACTTTAGGAAACACTAAGTTTTCTGCTTCTACCAAATTAGATTATATTACGGTACCGGTAATGTTCCAGTACAACCTGATTCCAAATCTTTATGTGGAAGCAGGACCGGAATTTGGTTTCATGGTAAGCGCTAAAAACAAGTTCAAAAATGAATCAAACGGAGATTCTAACACTACTG
This sequence comes from uncultured Chryseobacterium sp., assembly GCA_965720825.1. Classification (GTDB taxonomy): domain Bacteria; phylum Bacteroidota; class Bacteroidia; order Flavobacteriales; family Weeksellaceae; genus Chryseobacterium. Next base: position 7,030 of record CBFQYI010000065.1, read on the forward strand.
ATAACTACAAAGACAATCTAAATACATTTAACTTTGGGATCGGTCTTGGAGCTGGATATTATTTCACTCCGAACTTAGGACTTACCGCAAGATATGTTGCAGGTTTAACAGATGTAGCGAAAAACAGACCAAGTGGATCTGACGCTACAAGAAACAACCTATTCCAGGTAGGATTAGCTTATAAATTTAAATAAGCTACCCATTCACTAACAAATTTTATATTCAATAGAAAAGAACAGATTAATTTTTTAATCTGTTCTTTTTTTATGTTAAAATAATATTGAGTTAATAAATCACTATAAATACATCCCATTTTAATGACTTATCCATTTGTTAAAAACCCATAAAGTCTTTATACATGGGGTTTCGCGGCATATTGTTTGTTGCTTCTCGGACGTTAAACAATGTAATAATTAAACTAATCTATGAAAAAGATTTTTCTAGGCCTGGCACTTATCGCAGGTACTTTTGCTTTTGCTCAAAGCACTTCCACTTCTACAGAAGCTACTACTCCACCTACATCTTCTTCTAAAATCAAATTCGGTTTGAAAGCGGGACTTAATGTTTCCAATCTTTCTAATATGAATATGAATTCAAAAGCAGGATTCTATGGTGGTGTTTTTGTGAATATTCCTGTCGCTAAGGATTTCTCTATTCAGCCGGAAGTATTATATAGTGCCGTGGGAGCTAAAGAAAAAGGAGGCAGTAATGCAAAACTTAATTTAGAATATCTTTCTGTTCCGGTAATGTTCCAATATAAGGCACTTCCAAATTTCTATGTAGAAGCAGGGCCTCAATTTAATTTTTTAATTGATGCAAGGTTAAAGAAAAGTGAATCTACGAGCCTTCTTAAAAATGGAACTCAATCTTTCGATTTTGGAATCGGATTGGGAGCAGGATACTATATTACCAAAAACATTGGGGTAAATGTAAGATACACTGCCGGATTATCTGATATTGTAAAAACAAAATATCACTACGGATATGACAGAGAAGGATCTGTTAGAAATGGTGTATTCCAGGTAGGAGTAAACTACAAATTCTAAAGCTTTATTAAGCTTTTTTCATTAAGTTTTTATAATTAAAGTGGAGTCGGATTAAAATTAATCCGGCTTTTTTAATATGATAAAAAAAATTATTCTTCAAAAAACACGATAAATAGTAGATTCACAGCCTGTTTTAACTTTGGCACGCTGTTTGTTTCTTAATGAAATGTTAAATAAAACTTAATAACTATTAAACTATAAAACTTATGAAAAAGATTTTTTTAGGCCTTGCCCTAGTAGCAGGTACTTTTGCATTCTCTCAGAAAACTTCAACTTCAACGGCTTCAACTTCACCAGTTAGATTTGGTGTAAAAGCAGGTCTTAATATTTCCACTCTTACCGACAGCGAATTCAACTCTAAAGCTGGATTCTACGGAGGTGTATTTGCTAATATTCCTGTAGCTCAGGATTTCTCTTTCCAACCGGAAGTATTATATAGCGGAATGGGTGCAAAAGCTAAAGTAGACAGCGATGTAAAAGCTAACTTAGATTATATCTCTATTCCATTGATGCTTCAGTACAATGCGCTGCCTAACCTATACCTGGAGGCTGGTCCACAGTTTAGTTTCCTTGTGAATTCAAAATTAAAATATAAATCAAACTCTACAGATGCCAAAGATGTTTTCAAATCATTTGACTTCGGAATTGGTCTTGGAGCAGGATACTATTTCACACAAAATATCGGAGTTACTGCAAGATATGTTGCAGGTTTAACAGACGTTGCTAAAAACAGACCAGATCTATCTGAAGATAAAGCTAAAAATGGTGTATTCCAGTTTGGTTTAGCTTATAAATTCTAAGAAATCAGTTTAGCTTTTAAAGCAAACTACGAATCAATACAAAGCCGGATTTATTATAATCCGGCTTTTTTATTAGTCTTGATATTTTTGGCAAGAAATTTGCGTATTGAATAATTAATTGTACTCTATTCCAGAAATTTCCAACTTACGGTCTTGTTTTTTACAATGAGTATGCTTTGATTCAGTTGATATTCAATTGAATATCAAAATTAAAATCTAACTATTACCATTAACTTTTAACGAGAACTGTGTCAGGTTGGCTGGACATTAGAGTGCGCAACAGAATATTGAATATATTTTGTTTTATCATTTAAATACATTTTGATTTCAATAGAAAAAGTCAGGTTTATTAGTTTAAGCCTGACTTTTTCGCATACCACATGATTTTTATCACTTCTTATCTTTATGGCAGATATTTTGCCACAAACAAAAAATAAAACTTAAACCATGAAAAAAATTTTTCTAGGACTTGCACTTCTTGGCTCTTTTTTAATGAATGCTCAGGAAAAAGAACAGTCTCCCGCCACACCATCTTCAGTAAAATTCGGGATTAAAGCCGGTTTCAATGGGTCTACTTTCAGCAGAGGGGAAAGAAACGAAGTTGATAATAGCGAAAAAATCAAAGCCGGTTCACATATTGGAATATTTGCCAATATTCCTGTTGCTGAAAAATTCAGTGTACAACCCGAACTTCTTTTCAGCCAGCTAGGCTCAAAAACGGAAGATCTCTTTATTCATGATTCCGGAGATTATTTTACGAAGCAGGAATATGAGTACAAAACTAATTTAAACTACCTTACTCTTCCTATTATGGTTCAATACAATATTCTTCCTCAATTGTATGTGGAAGCAGGACCTGAATTCGGTTTACTTCTGGGAGGGAAAATAGAAGGGGACGGAAGAAACGAAGTAAGATACGATAATACAACGACTGTTAATTCTGAGAGTTTCTCCGATAAAATTTCAATGAAATTATATAATAAGTTCAATTTTGGAATTGGAATTGGTGCAGGATATTATTTTACTCAAAATTTTGGAGTGACCGCCAGATTTACGGCAGGTATAACAGGAATTTTCAAGAATGATTACGGTAGTAAAGTCAGAAATAATGCGCTTCAGCTTGGAGTGGCTTATCGCTTTAAATAGAGATATTTATTATTTTCAAAACTGATGCCGGGCTTTTTAATAGTCCGGTATTTTTATTTCTATTCTTAAAAATAACCCGGAAGACTTATTAATTCTTGAAAAAGCTAATTCCAGTTCAAAATTTTTCATCATTTCAATTATCAACAATAAAGTAATTTAGACATTAAACTCTTTTTACAAAATAATGATTTCGCTACATATTTATTCATTAAAAAGGGAAAAATGTTTAAAAAAAATCTTTATCAAAACCCCTTAAAAACCTTTATAAACAGGCATTTTTCAACTTTGGCAAGCAATTTGCAAAATAATTCGAGTCTGATTGAGAGATTATCCGACACACAAATAGTAAAATTAAAAAATAAAATTATGAAGAAGTTATTTTTAGGATTGGCATTAACTGCTGGTACACTAGCTTTCGCTCAGGAGACAGAAACAAAAACAGAAACGAAAACAGTAAATGCATCACCACTAAAAAAAGATGTACAACCCATTAGATTCGGAATCAAGGCCGGAGGAAACTCAGCTTATTTCAGCGAGCAAAAGTTTGGGATCAACACACAACAACTAGGTTTCCACGCAGGTGCATTCGTTAATATTCCACTTTCAAAACATTTCAGCTTACAGCCAGAGGTATTATACAACCAAATGGGAGCAAAAGATGTAATTTCATCTACAGAAACTGATAATGGAGTTACGAATGTAAAAACTAAAGAAGAAGGTAGAGTAAAGATGAACTATATTTCAGTTCCGTTAATGCTTCAGATGAGACCTACTGAGAAATTCTACGTTGAAGCTGGACCTGAATTCAGTTATTTCATCAACGGAAAAACTAAAGGAGAAACAAGTGTAGCAAGTACTACAGGAGGTGTTACTACAACTACTACAAGTTCTAATACTGAAGATATCGATAAAGATCAGATCAATAAATTCAATTTCGGATTGGGTCTTGGTTTAGGGTATGATATCACATCCAACATTGGTATCAGCGCAAGATATGTAAATAGTTTGACAAAAATTGATAAAAGCAGACCTGCTGCTGAAAATAACAACAGAGTATTTCAGTTAGGTCTTAACTACAAATTCTAATTAAGAACCAATTTTTTAACCGAAGTGCAGAGCAATCTGTACGCATAAAATAGCCGGAAGATTTTCTTCCGGCTATTTATATTGAAGTATAATCGTAATAGGTTTTATTCGAATATTCTCGGATCATCGCTAATGACACCGTCTATTCCCATTTCTTTTAATTCTTTTAATCTTTCTTTGGTATTCACAGTCCATGGGATTACTTTCATTCCCAAAGAATGGCATTCCTGTACTAATTGAGGCGTTACAAGACGATGTTCAGGGCTGTAAATAGTAGGAGTAAAACTCAGAAACTTCATATCTCCGGCTACTCCACTCAGGTGATTGGGATACATTTTGAACTTTTCTACAGGAATATTTTTAAAATAAGCCTGCTGCTGCGCCAGCTTTTTATCATCTACCTTTTCCACCAATAAAGCGGTCATAATTTTAGGATATTCTTTATGAAGAATTTCCAGTGTTCTTGGATCAAAAGACTGAATGATCACTCTGTCCTGAATCTTTTTTTCAATAATGATCTTCATCATCAGATCTACAAATTCTTTCGGTTCAGGATGAAAAATATTATCAGAAAAAGGACGGGTTTTTGTTTCTATATTGTAAAAAGGCAAAGGTCTTTTCAATTCGCGTGCATAGGCCTCACAAGCATCAATGACGTCTGAAAAAAGAGGTTTCTGAGCCTTCATTTTCTTTTGATCCGGATAATTATTCAGTTTTTTTAAACCTACGTCAAATGTTTTGATCTTTGCGTAAGGCATTTCATAAATTTTGTAATAAAACCCTGAATCTTTGGGAATGTAAGTTCCATCCGGCTTTGTAACCAGTTCCGGTGAAAGAAAAGCATCATGGGAAAGAATCACTTTTTTATCCCTGGTGATAGCCAGATCCATTTCCAGAGTTGTCACATTCATTTTCAGGGCATTCTTCATAGCCGGGATCGTATTTTCGGGGTAAAGAGATTTTCCTCCGCGGTGTGCCTGCTTGTCAAAAGACTGCGAAGAATACAGTTGGGTAAATACCAGAAAAATACCCGTAAAAAATGCGTTTTTCATATCCTGAAGTTTTAATCTGACAAAATTAAAACTCCTTTATATATTGTATAATACAGGAATATTAATCTTTTGCTACATTTAAACAACAAAAGAGCCGGATGACAAATCCAGCTCTTCTATTTTGATATTTTTCAGATAAAGAGATTAATTGAATAAATCTACTTCTTCACCTTTTCCTACAGGATATTCTTCTGTAAAGCATCCGAAACAGTGGTTAGCTGATCCTAAAATGTCTTTCAGGTTGTCTATGCTTAAAAACTCTAAGGAATCTACACCCAGATAATTTTTAAGTTCTTCCGTAGTCATATTCGCAGAGATCAAATCATCTTTAGACGGAGTATCAATTCCCAGATAACAAGGAGCAATAATGGGTGGAGAAACACTTCTGAAGTGAATCTCTTTTACACCTGCATCCTTTAAAATTTTAACCAGTCTTTTAGATGTTGTTCCACGAACAATAGAATCGTCAATAATGACTACTCTCTTATCTTTCATCTCAGAGATGATCGGGTTCAGCTTAAGGTTCACTACCCTTTCTCTCATTTCCTGTGTAGGAACGATGAAACTTCTTCCGATATACCTGTTTTTGATCAAAACCGGACGGAAAGGTATTCCTGAAGCTTTAGAGAAACCAATAGCAGCCGGAACTCCGGAATCCGGAACTCCAATCACCAAATCAGCATCTACAGGAGCCTGTTCCCAGATTTTCTCTCCAGATTTTTCTCTGATCTCGTATACATTGATGTTTTCTAAGGTAGAGTCAGGTCTTGCGAAATAGATATATTCGAAAGAACAGATTCTCTGCTTACCTTTCGCTTCATCCATCATATAAGAATGAAGTTTTCCAGGTTCGTTTTCATTGGTATAAATGATCTCACCAGGAAGGATATCACGTACATACTGAGCTCCTACAGCATCTAATGCTACAGATTCTGAAGCTACTACATAAGATTTCTCATCAATAGCTCCCAACACCAACGGACGGATACCGTTGAAGTCTCTGAATGCAAAGAATTTGTTTCTGGTCATCCCTACTACAGAATAAGCACCTTCGATCTTTTCCATGGTTGCTTTAATAGCTCCACGAAGACCTAAATCAAGGTTTTTCTGGATCAGTCTCAGGATGACTTCAGAATCGGAAGTCGCTCTGAAAACAACGCCTTCAGCTTCTAATTCTGCTTTTAATTCTTTGGCATTGGTAAGGTTACCGTTGTGTGCTATAGAAAGTATAATCTGGTCATATTCGTTTTTCGCGAAAAATGGCTGGAA
>CBFQYI010000066.1:0-13287 GCA_965720825.1 uncultured Chryseobacterium sp.
GGTATGAACTCCGTTGGTATAAATATAGATTGGAATTTCTTTCTTTTGTCCGTCATCTTTTGCAGAAACGGGAATATAGGGAATCAACAGCCCAAGGATTACATAAATAATTACAATTCCTAAAATAATTCCTACCAATTTCAGGAGATACATTAATATCGTTTTCACAGTCATGTTTTTTAATAAAATTTAATCTTTAATTTTTAGTAAAAGTATTTGTTTTAATCGAAAAATTAGCTATATTTAGTTACGAAATATTCACAAATATGCGTAAAAATACTAAATCCCAAAAAAGGTTTAAAGTAAGAGTAAAAACTGCTCCTAAAAGAATACAAAAAAAACGTTGATTTTCGGTGAGATTTTGATCTCCTGAAAATCAATTTTTCTTTATAGGAAAAGCTTTTTAAGAAACTTATTGATGTAAATCTTCACCTCCTTAAAGCGAAAAATTTAAGGAATGGTCAACTATCAGCTTTGGTTTGGAACTTCAAAAAATTCCAAAAGAGGGATTATCACCAAAAGTTCAGAGAAAAATCAGTCAGAAGATTTCTGTAAAAACTCAATATTTCTTTTGAGTCCTGTAAATTTAGTACGTTTTACGGGTGACTTTCTGAAGATTTCTGAGAAAATTTCCTGAGTAAGTTCCTTCCATTCTCCTTTTTTGAAGTTTTTCAAAGCTTCATTGGGTTGGAAACGGCTCTGTTTATTAGGCGCTGAGAATCTGTTCCAGGGACAAACATCCTGGCAGATATCACAACCGAACATCCAGTCTTCCATTTTATCTTTAAAATAATCCGGAATTTCGTTTTTGAGTTCTATGGTTGCATACGAAATGCAACGGCTTCCATCTATAATTTTTTCAGAAACGATAGCATCTGTGGGACAGGCATCGATACACTTCCTGCAGCTTCCGCAATGATCTGTGGTTGCATGATCAGGAATCAGCTCCAGATCACAGATAATTTCGGCCAGAAAATAAAAGGAACCACTTTGTTTGGTAATGAGATTGGCATTTTTTCCCACCCAGCCAATTCCTGACTTTTTAGCCCAGGCTCTTTCCATTACCGGTGCAGAATCTACAAAGACCCGGAATCCGAATTCCCCTATTTCTTCCTGCAGCTCAGCTACCATTTCCCGAAGAATCTCCTTGATTACTTCATGATAATCTTCTGCATAGGCATATTTTGAGATTTTAAAATTCTCCAGAATAGAGATTTTTTCTTCAGGAAAATAATTATAAGAAAGTGAAATTACAGATTTTGAACCTTCTACCAGAAGTCTAGGATCAAGTCTTTTGTCGAAATGATTTTCCATATACTTCATTTCGCCATTATAATTATTCTTCAACCATTTTTCAAGATGGGGAGCATCTTCTTCGAGAAAATCAGCTTTGGAAATACCACAATTCTGGAATCCAAAACTTTTGGCTTTGGACTTTATCAGTTGGGAATATTTTTCGGCACCGGCATTCGTTAATTTCACACTGCAAAATTAAGATTATTTTATCAATCTTCTGATTTTGGACTAAGTTCATACCACAGCTGGTTTCTTTTCTGAAAAATTATGTTTTCATTAGGATTTTTTTCAAAAAAAAATTACGTAATTTCGTTTCTAATTTAATGTTTAAACCAACAACTATGTCTTTAATAGAAGTAATACAATCCGGAAATTATGAATTAATCGACGTTCGTGAGCCAATGGAGCTTGAAATGGACGGTAATATAGACGGTGCCAAGAATATTCCTCTGGGTGAAGTAGAAGACAGACAGGATGAGATTCTATCTGTTGAAAAACCAGTAATCTTATTCTGCAGAAGTGGAAACAGAAGCGGAAAAGCATTGGATTATCTTAACGCTCAAGGGTTAAAAGACGGCTATAACGGCGGAGGCTGGGCTGACCTAAAGGCTGTACTGGAAGCAAATCAGGGAACTTTTTAAAAGTTCCTTTTTTTATCCCATTATTTCTATGAATCTGAAAAATCAATTTGAACAGCTTTGTTCTCCGTTTACAGAAGATCAAAAGTTCATCAGCGATCTGTGGAAGGAAATTGAAACCAGATATTCTGAAAAAGGCAGACATTATCATAATCTTCTTCATCTTGAAAATATGTTTAAGGAGCTTCAGGCAGTTAAAATGAATATATCAGATTTTGCAGCTCTTTCTTTTTCTGTGTTTTATCATGATATTATCTATGATGCTACTTCCAAAATTAATGAAGAGAAAAGTGCTGCTAAAGCAGAAAAAAGACTTGCTGAACTTCACATCCTTAAGGATAGAATTTCAATAATATCAGAGCAGATTCTTGCTACAAAGTCTCACCAACTCTCTGATGATAAGGATACCAATTATCTTATGGATGCTGATCTTTCTGTGCTGGGCAAAGATTTTAAAACTTATTTAGAATACACTCAGAATATCAGAAAAGAGTATTCCATTTATCCGGATTTTCTTTATAAACCGGGACGAAAAAAAGTGCTTAAGCATTTTCTGGAGCTTGAGAGTATCTTTAAAACAGAATATTTTAAGGAGAAGTACGAAGCTCAGGCAAAAAAAAATATCGCTGAGGAACTTCAGGTACTTTAATTTGACAGTATATCTTTAAGTTTTTTCATTGAAAAAGACATCCTGATTACAAGATGTCTTATCAATATTGTTACAGCTGATTCTCTATTAAAAAAATTTACTGATAAATTCTGTTGCTTTCTTCAATGCAAGTTCAGGAGCTTCTTTATGCGGTGTATGCCCGATACCGGGAATAATATATTTTTCAGCATAACCACTTACCTGAGATACCGTTTTTTCTACCTGGTCCAGGGTACTATATTCATCGGCTTCTCCCTGGATGAATAACAATGGACAGGTAATATGTTTCAAAAGGTGTTCAATATTCCAGCTTCTGTAATCTTCACGCGTCCAGGTCTCTGTCCAGGCCTTGAAAAGTATTTCTACTTTATCCCCATGGTATTTCTGTAAACGTTCGGGAAGATTGGTTGTTTTGTAAGCATCCCATGCATCATACACTCCTTTTAAGGTTACTTTTTCCACAAAGATATGACCAGCTTCACAAATAACGGCTCTTACCCATTCCGGATAAACGGCTGCCATAATCAGGGCGATTGTTCCGCCATCACTATGTCCGAATAAAATAACATCCTCAATATCAGGTTCAATTTCAAGCAAGAGTTCATTCAATACATGGGCTTCCTGTTCCATATAATTCACCGGTCTTTCATGAGTAGGCATGGGGTCTGATTTTCCATATCCTAACCGGTCATAGATCAAAACATTGCATTCTGTAACCTTAGACAGCTTGGCAGGAAAATCTCTCCAGAGTTGTACTGAACCGAGTGAATCATGCAGAAAAACAATGGTAGGTCTTCCTTCAAACGGATTATAGTGTTCAATATATAATTTTTTACCTTTTACATCAATTATTCTTCCTTCCATTAAATAAAATTATATTTAAAAACCTGGCATCTTTACTTCTTCAAATTCTTTTAAAAGGTTGCTGAAAACAGTTTCCACCGGAAGAATATCATCAATCAAAGCAGAAACCTGGCCTATTTCCAGTTCTCCATCTTCCATATCTCCTTCAAACATTCCCCGTTTTGCTCTGGCTCTTCCTAATGAGGCAATTAAAGCATCTTTGTTTCTTCCGTTTACATAAATATCTTCCAGTTCACTAAAGAATTTATTTTTAACCATTCTTACAGGTGCCAGCTCCTTCAAAGTAAGGTGTGTATCTCCTTCCTGCAGTTCTGTGATTTTCTTTTTCCAGTTTTCATGGGCACTTGCTTCGGTTGTAGCCGCAAAGCGGGAACCGATCTGTACACCATCTGCACCGAGAATCATGGCAGCTTTAATCTGTGAACCTAAAGCAATTCCTCCGGCTGCGATTAACGGCTTAGAAATATGTTTCTTTACATTCGGAATAAGACAGAAGGTTGTTGTTTCATCTCTTCCGTTGTGGCCTCCTGCTTCGAAACCTTCTGCAACAATGGCATCTACTCCGGCATCTTCACATTTTACAGCAAATTTGGTGGAAGAAACTACGTGAGCTACTTTTATTCCTTCCTTCTGAAGTGTTTCGGTATAGGTTTTCGGGTTACCAGCTGACGTAAATACAATTTTCACTCTTTCTTCAAGGATGATCTGAATGATTTCCTCAATATTAGGGTATAACATTGGTACATTTACCCCGAATGGTTTATCTGTTGCGAGTTTACATTTTTGGATATTTTCTCTCAGGATATCAGGATACATACTTCCTGCTCCTATGATTCCTAATCCTCCACAGTTAGAAACTGCAGAAGCAAGTCTCCATCCTGAATGCCAGATCATGCCTGCCTGAATAATTGGATATTGAATATTAAAAAGGTTTGAAATTCTATTTTGTGTTCCCTCCATGTCATGAAGTTTTTTTGCAGCGTTAAAATCTATAAAATTGCTCATGTGTAAAAATAATAAAAACAACGATTTCCAGAGTCTTCAATTGATTAAAAATACAGGAAAACAGATATATTTATTTTTTATACTGTTCCAAAACTCTGTCAATAATTGGGCTGATATTTAAAAATCTTCGAGCGAGTTCATAAACATCTTTTTCTATATGATCAGGTTTTAATTCCAGCCAGCCTTCCATTAATGTCAGCGGGCCATAATTGACCTTTACATTAGGCCAGTCTTTCTGGTATTTTACAAACTCTTGTCTGAAGTTTTGGGCAAATTCTCTGCTGGGTATTTTATAAGCTTTCAATGCTCTTAGCTTTAACGCATGAATGTTATAATAGATCTTATTTTCACGGATAGTTTTATCATTTACCCAGACTGAAAAGAAAATCCTTCCTTGAGCATCTAAAGGCGATTGTGGTTCTCCTGTCCATTCCGGCTTGTAAACTTTAAGGGCTACCGATTCTAAAACGGTATCAACAGATATTTTCAACCCATATTTACTAATTTTTTCTTCAGGGATTTCAGATGCTGCCTGATGAAATTTTCTAAGGTAAAAAGCATAATCCATACTTTTAATTTTTGTAAATATATCAATAAAAAAACCTTCAGAATTTCTGAAGGTTTTGATTTTATTTTGTCATGGATTGTTTCTTCCAGTTAGACTTAAAGTTACAGCTGTCGTAACGTCCGTCAATTGAAATAAAGGTTGTCGGCAACTTGGAGTTGACAAACTTTTCAACCATTTCACTTTTCTTTTTATTCAGTGCCATCTGCTTGATTCTGCTGAAATCTGTCTCCAGAGTAATCTGGTGAGAAGGAATCACATCTTCAACTTTGATGATCTTGATTTGTTTTCTCTTGTTCTCTTCGTCTTCAAAAGCAGTAGTGATATCACCTTTGTTTAATCCTGCCAATTCGTAGCTGATTGTTCCAGGGATACTTTCTCTTTCAATTTTATCAGAACCATCTGCTCCAGGAATGATCCCTGCATTGAATTTTGTTCTTTTATCGTCTGAGAATTTAAAAGCAGCATCTTTAAACGTCATTTTACCATCAACGATAAGACCTCTGATACTGTCTAATTTTGCTTTTGCAGTTTTAATTTCGTCATCAGTAGGAACAGCTTTCAACAAGATGTGTCTTGCATCATATACTTTACCTGATCTTTTCACTAACTGAATAATATGGAATCCGAATTCAGATTCAATAGGATCTGAAATTTCATTTTCCTGAAGGTTTAATGCCGCAGCTTCGAATGGCTTCACCATCTGCCCTTTATTGATATTTTTATATAATCCTCCGTTAGCAGCAGATCCTTCATCTTCAGAATAAATTCTTGCCTGGCTTTCAAAAGTCTCACCTCCGATAATATCCTGCTTGATTTTTTTCAACCTGTTGATAAGTTCTTGTTTGTGAGCTTCCGTAAGTGACGGGTAGATCATAATCTGAGCTAAAGTAACTTCATCCTTTACCTGTGGCAGCTGTGTTTTATACATATTGTAAAAATCAGTTACTTCATTAGGAGTTACGTCCGCTTTATCAGTTACTCTCTGGTACTTTGCCTGTCCGTAATACTGGTCTGTATCTATTTTTTCAATAGCATTTTTCAGTTCATAAGCATTTCTGAACTTATAGGCTGCAAGCATTGTTTTTTCATCCGGAAATTGAGAAAGCATCTGACGGTATTTTGCATTTGCCTGTTCTTTAATGGCTGCAGAACGGTTTTCAATTAACGTATCTTTTTTTGCTTCGTATACAAGAAGTTTATTGCTGATAAGATTTTCCAGGAACTCACATTTGTCTGTGTTGGCAGCTCCCTGCTGTTTACCATAATTCATCTGCTCGATTACATCAGATTCCAATACAATCTCATCCCCGATAACAGCTGCAATACCATCCACCAAATCTCCTTGTTTTAGCTGGGCATTCATCATATTTGAAGAGAATATCATGATGAAAATCCCAAGAAGAAAAGTGATTTTTAGTTTATTTGTCATTTTACTATTTTAACAAGTTGCAAATTTAGAATTCTTAACGAATTTCACTCAATTTTTTATTATAAATATTTCTTAAAAAGACTTATTTACTGCAGTTCAACATCAAATGTCGTTAATTCTTTGAATTGTCTCAATCTGCTGAACATATCTGCTTCGTTTACTTCTTCTATTCTTTCAGTTCCGAATTTCTCTACCGTGAATGAAGCCATTGCAGATCCTACGATAAGGGCAGACTTCATTGTTTCGAAATCAATTTTCCCTTTTTTAGCAAGATATGCCGCGAAACCTCCTGCAAAAGTATCTCCAGCTCCTGTTGGATCGAAAACATCTTCTAAAGGAAGTGCCGGAATAGCAAATACTTTATTGTCATGGAAAAGTAAAGCTCCGTGCTCTCCTTTTTTGATAATTACATATTCAGGACCCATTGTGTGGATCTTTTTAGCAGCTTTTACCAGAGAATATTCTCCTGAAAGCTGTCTTGCTTCTTCATCATTGATGGTAATAACATCTGTTTTTGCAATCATATCCATTAAGATATCCCATGCAGAATCCATCCAGAAGTTCATGGTATCAAGGATAACCAGTTTAGGACGGTTGTTCATTTTTTCAAGAACAGATAACTGAACTCCAGGGTGTAGGTTTCCAAGTAACAAAATTTCGGCATCCTGCATTGAATCCGGGATTTTCGGATCAAAATTTTCCAGTACATTTACTTCTGTAGCCAAAGTATCTCTTGTATTCAGATCGTTGTGGTATTTTCCAGACCAGAAGAATGTTTTTCCTTCTTTCACGATTTCAATTCCTTCGATGTTTACTTCTCTGTCTGTGAACATATCAAGATGTTCCTGTGGAAAGTCTCCTCCTACTACAGAAACAATTCCGGATTTAACGCCTAAAATTGATGAAGTGATTCCGATATAAGTGGCTGCACCTCCTAAAATTTTGTCCGTTTTACCAAATGGTGTTTCAATTGCATCAAATGCAACACTTCCTACAACTAAAAGTTTCATATATTTTTCAATGTATATTAAAAGTAATTATTTTTTCCATTCAAAAGTGTCCAGCAGGTGTTTCATATCATTTTTGATATAGTTCACTGCAGGCGCAAGAGAGTCCGGTTTCGGTCTCGTATTAAAGTATAAGTAAGCAGTCACGAAGTGTTTCGTACTGTCTGTAATGTAAAACTGAAGATTAGAAGCGCTCTGCCCTTTCAGTTCATAGAAGTTCCCATATACTTTCTTTTCAGGGTATTCAAAGGATTTTGTATCTATGGAACTGGCTTTGATGGTATGCTCATATACCATTTTTTCGGCTTCCTTGATATGGTCTGCAAAGTCGTTCTGTATCGGATAATAGGTAACGAAAAGCTTCGCTTTCATTTTCGGATAGTTCAGATAGAACCAGCAAGGTTTTTTGGCTGGAGCAATTGATGCAAAGTCCGAATACTCAAAGGTATAGGCACAATCGTTTTCAAACTTTTGGTATTTCGGTGCGGGATATTCAAGACGCAGTTCTCCATAAGGTTTTGGTGAAGGGTCTTTTCCACATGAAATTAAAAGCAGCGATACAAAAATAAAAATGACTTTTTTAATCATTTTGCAAAAGTACAAATTAGATTTCAGATTTCAGAAGACAAATTTCAGTCTTTCAGAGAGTTTTGAATGTAATTTTCCAGAGGCTTCGGGAACGATTTTTCATGAGAGCCTTCAACGTCTGTAATCAGGTACTGATTTTCAATGATAAAATCATTCCAGATCTTCTCAGAAGTAACCTCAACATTCCATATTTCAATGCTTAAATTCTTATGGGTCAGCTTATGGTTAACTGTTTTTGAACCTGTAATAAATGACTCCATATCCGAAGAAATGGCTGTCGGAAATTCAAATAATTTCTTCCAGATAAAGTCATCTGCTCTCTGACGGATCAGAAATTGTCCGTTTCTGTGCACAAAATAATACGTCAACGCAAGATCTTCTGCTTTTACTTTTTTTGTTTTAACGGGATAAGCTGAAATTTTCTGCATAGAAAATGCCAGACAGTCTTTATTCACAGGACATTCTTCACACAATGGATTTTTGGGTTTACAGATTTCTGAACCAATATCCATCATGGCCTGATTAAAATCTCCCACATTTTCTGGCATTACCAAAGCTGCCAGCTCAGAGAAATAGGTAAACGCTCTTGAATTTGAAATATCAAAATCATCGGCAAAAAGACGGCTCAGAACACGGTAGAAATTTCCGTCAACTGCAGGCATTTTCCCTCCGAAACATATACTTGAGACCGCTGCTGCAGTATACTTCCCTACTCCTTTCAGTTTTAAAATCTCTTCGTACTTATCAGGAAAAACACCATGATAATCATTCATGATCTGCTGGGCCGCTTTATGAATATTAATGGCTCTTGAATAATATCCCAATCCTTTCCAATAGAGTAAAACTTCATTTTCTTCAGCTTCCGCCAATGTTTTTACATCGGGAAATCGTTTAATGAAATTATTGTAATGATTCAATCCCTGATTGATCCTTGTCTGCTGAAATACAATTTCACAGATCCAGATTTTGTACGGATCTTTTGTCTGTCTGAAAGGCAGATCTCTTGCATTATTGCTATACCACTCCAGAAGCTTGTTTCCTATATGAAGGAATTCTGAACCTGTTCTATTTTTTTCCAAAAACCAATCTTATTTTAAATCATTGAAGAGATGATTTTCTCTTCATCCTGAACATTGTTTCTATACTGCAAAGATAGGTTTATTTTATTTTTTTACCTGTTTTGATTTTTAAAAGAGATTTTTTGTGAATCCGTTATTGTAAATTTATTTTTTACCCTGATCTCTTCCTACTATTTGCGTATGAAAAAATATAAATCATCATGAAGTTAGAAAGGATTTCATCATTAGAAAAAAGATTAGTATTTTATCATTTCTGGATCATATTTTTCAAATTTAATTATACCAAAATCTTTAGATGAATAAGTTATACTATTATCTTGGTTAGAATCAGGATATGTTGTTGAAAATCCTAATTTATGCAAATAAATAGAATTGTTTTTTTTATCAAAAATGAATGTTGTGTACTTATCTTGTATCGGTTGAGAGGAAATGTTTTCTTCAATCGTAAAGTAATTATTTTTAATTGCCACATCTTGAAATCCCTCCGCATAAGAACTATGATTGAATGAATTTATAATTTTATTATTATGATATTCTTTAAATTCTCCTTTTTTGTTATAGATTAATATGTAAACGATTGAAAATCTGTTTTCTGTATTAGGTTTTTTTGGAGAAGTTATAAGAATTTTGTCTTTGATATTATCCATGTTTAAATCACATTCTTTACTTAGGATCAGGCTGTCAGTAGTATTCAACATAATCCTCTGATCTTTGTTAGTAATATGATTTATTTCCTTTTTAGGGAAACTGGAATTAACTTCAACAAAATCAAAATTGTATTCTTTTAGTCTATCATTTTTTCTCTTTTTTTCATTTGAATCCCAATAATTTTCTCTAAGTATAATTTTATTGTTATTAATAATAATTTTATCCGTGAAGGACTCTTCAGTTGTTGGTGTTAAACAAAATATTTTTGGGTCTTCACCTAGTTTTGTTACATATAATGCAGGGAAAAAAGCAGCAGATTCATTTTGTGTTACATTTTGATATAAAACAAATTCTTGTTTATCAAAAGAAATTTCAGTGTATATTATATTTTCTTTTTTTATACTTGTAGACGATTCCTTCTTTTGAGTAGAATTTTCTTTACAACTCCATAAGGCGTGGAATGATAATATTAAAAGAATTAAAAAGGGTTTCATCATTAGTTGAAGCTTTATGGATTAATCTTAAGGCGCTCCTACTTTATCAAAATCGCTTCCATACCACACCATTTCTTCTAAATAATGTAAATTATAATATTTGTTTTTTTTGAAATTATTAGTTAGTTTAGTCCAGATTTGATCGTGATATGCGACATTACAAAAACCTAAAATATATCCCTCTTGTCCATTATTCCATTTTCCAGGATTATTTTTCCAGTATTTCTTAAACAATGGATCTGTGGTATTTGCAGCATATCCAATTATTTTAAATAAGTCTTCTTCCGTCCATTCTGTACTCTCATTATCATAAAAATTAATAATAAGTTGGGTTACATATTTCGATAATGACATGGAGTATGAATTGTTACTATTAGAAGTGTTTTTTTGTATGTAATCCAGAATGTCAGTATTAATTATTAATTTTCCCAATTTGTCTTTTGTGAAAATTAATTCATTGGTAATCTTATCTGGAGTTGCAATATTGTTATTAAGAGAATTAATATTTAAAATAGCTTTATTACCATCATCTATATTAAGATTAACTGCTTTTTCTATATCAAGTGAAAAGTTGCCAAGCTGAGGATTTAAGAATATATCTACTTTACTGTCTGTTTTTTTTATTTTAAAATTATATGCATTGTTCTCTTCAGTGTTGTTGATTACTTCATTTTTTCCTAAGAACTTTATATTGTTATTATTAACATAATAGACAAGAAATAGGTGCCCATTTTCCAAAAAATTATCTATTAAAATAATTTTTTCATCATTGCTGCTTCCAAATAAAAAAGTTTCATATCCAAGATCACTTGAATTATTTAATTTATCAATGTAATTTTTATTATTATTGGTAAATAGGATCGAATTTTTATCAAAAGAAATTGATAAGTTTTTATTTCTATCAACACATTTATTTGAACTATACTTTTCACCAGTACAGTCTACTGGTTCTTGTTTAAAATCAATAAAATATAATGTTGTGAGTTTATCTATCTTTTCTTGTTTAGGGCTATTTTCCTTACATGATAATAGATTAAAGAAAAATAATAGTATAAATAGATTCGTTAAATTTTTCATATTACTTACCTGCTGTTTTATCTTGTTTTTTTCTTTCAGCTTCCGAAAGCTGAGTCTCATTCTTATAATTAACATAGAAAGCTGGATTATAACGTTCGGAATATCCAGAAGGATTTTGAGCACTTCTTATCTCAAAATGAAGGTGTGGCCCTTTAGTACCAGTTGCTCCAGTATCGCCAGTTTTTCCTAATCTTTTTGTTTTATAATTTTCAATCGTAATTTCTTCATTTTGTGAAACATTTAGCTCACTTAAATGTGCGTACATCAAATAAACATCTTTACTTCCTGTAATTCCTTCATACTCGTCAAAATCACCATATCCTTCTATATCATATTTGTTTTTAGCATAAGTCCTTTTTGATTTTACATAGTATGGTTCATAAGCTCGACGTTGTTTCTTAAATATTTCTAAATATTGAGAATCTACTTTTAAAACTAAACCTTTTCCGTATCCAGTTCCAGGAGACAAGCTAACTACTTTACCAGGTAGGCATGCATATACGGGGGTTCCTTTCTCTGCAAATAAATCTATGCCATGATGAGGTCTTTTTCCATTGTCACTTCCAGGCATATCTGTTCTTACTCTTCCGAAAGCAGATCGCCATGGTCGTTTTAATCCACCGAACGTATATATAGTAATCTGGGGATTCTCTAATGGGTTGTTCCAGATAGCATTTTTATCATCATCAGTTTTATTTTGTGGTTTAACTTCCGGACATTTATCAACTTCAAAAACTACTTTAGTTATTTTATAATGATCTTTTCTTTTCTTTCTTGAATTAGTATTTCTATTTATAATATTAACAATCAAATCTACAACATCATCATCTTTTAATTTTCCTGTTTCATCTGCCTTATCAAACATATCCTCTTTATACCAATCTGCCATACCCGTTAGGGCTGCCTCTTTTGGGGTATAGTCTCTATCAATCCCATCACTTATTTTAATATTCTCAAATGAGGCAAATTTATCAATCCTTTTTTGAATTTCTCCATATGTAGTTCTACCTGTTATTTGGAGTAACCCTCTTCCTCTGTAATTCCAAGTGTCTTCAGCAGATTTATTACCTAATTCTGGACGATTTCCATATGCTATTTCTGCAATTTTCTTTTGATTTGCAACGTACCCATTTTTTGAGCTTCTTCCATATTGATATGCTAGATCATTTGGAACTGTTTTAGAACTATCATCTGTTGGATTTCCATATTTATCAACTGCCTTTCCTTGAGCATTTCGTTTTCTAAAAGCTTTAAATTGGATAGGTAACGCTTCCGCTGAGTAATTTAAACCTTCTCCATGTATGGCACCCGATAAATCTAGTCCAGATTCTTCAATTGACTGGGCGAAAAAATGAGCTTTCCGTGCACAAGTATCTAACTTATAGTTCTTTTTATATTTGTTTAAAGTTTTTGCAAGTTCAGATAAGAGAGTTTTATCTTTAACCTCTGAATATATTCTTTGTAATTGTTCAACCGTTATATCTTTCTCACAATTCGGACATTTTCCGGTTTCCGGTTTAGGAGCTTGAGTCTTCTGCACCATCACCGCACTCTTCACCTTTTCCACTTCCATCAAACCATCCGAATTTACCCCAAATTTCTGAGATTCTGCAGAAAGATCCTTGGAGATAATTTCTATAAAATAGTTTTGTTTATCTGAATCTAGATCACCGATACTCGAGCCTGTTCCTTTTTGAAAAATATCTTTAGTAATGACAAATCCTGAAGTATCACATACATCGGCAGGAATTTTAATCATTCTACTTCGGTAAACTTCATCGTGGAATACCGGGTCAGATTCCCAGATAACATATTGGATGTGTTTCCCAACCATATTTTTGGAGTGAATTCTTACCCTAACTTTATCTCCTACAGCTACTTTAGAAAGTTCTTTTCCCGTATCATCAATGAAAACAGCTTCTATAATATTGCCTTTAGGATCAGG
>CBFQYI010000067.1:0-13234 GCA_965720825.1 uncultured Chryseobacterium sp.
CTTAGATCATTATCTGATTGCGGCCGCATGTTTGCGCCCCCCGAAACTATTTTATAATCAATTCTTTTACGCTTTCAATGCTGAAATTTCATCTCTCAGCTTAGCAGCTTTGATGAAGTCAAGATTTTTTGCTGCAGCTTCCATTTCTTTCTGTTTCTGAGCAATCATTTTCTCAATATCCTCACTGGCATAAGTAGCTTTTGTTTCTGCAACTTTCTGAAGAATTTCTTTTTGGGTATATTTTTCATCAGGGAAGTCTTTGCTTCTTCCCACAAGATTTTCAGAAATCTTTTTATTTAAAGCTGTTGGCTTCAAACCATGATCATCATTGTACTGCATTTGTTTCGCACGGCGGTATTCAGTTTCATCCAGAGTAGCCTGCATGGATTTTGTAATCTTGTCAGCGTACATGATTGCTTTTCCGTTCACGTTCCTTGCGGCACGTCCTACCGTTTGGATCATTGATCTTCTGCTTCTCAGCATTCCTTCTTTATCGGCATCCAGAATGGCAACTAATGAAACTTCAGGTAAATCCAACCCTTCTCTCAATAAATTAACTCCAATTAATACATCAAAAAGTCCTAAACGAAGATCCTGCATGATCTGAATACGTTCCAGCGTTTCAACATCAGAGTGAATATATCTTGTTCTGATTCCGAATTTGGTGAAGTATTTCGTAAGTTCTTCTGCCATTTTCTTTGTTAAAGTAGTCACCAGCACTCTTTCATCGACATCAGATCTTTTCTGGATTTCTTCCATTAAGTCATCGATTTGATTTAATGAAGGTCTTACTTCAATAATCGGATCCAAAAGTCCGGTAGGACGGATGATTTGTTCAATATAAGCACCTCCGGTTTTTTCCAGTTCATAATCTGCAGGCGTTGCAGAAACATAAATAACCTGATTCTGAATGGCTTCAAATTCCTCAAACTTTAAAGGTCTGTTGTCCATTGCTGCCGGAAGTCTGAAACCGTATTCCACCAATGCTTCTTTTCTGCTTCGGTCTCCGCCGTACATGGCATGAACTTGAGGAACGGTAACGTGGCTCTCGTCAATAACCATTAAAAAATCTTTAGGGAAATAATCAATCAGGCAGAAAGGTCTTGTTCCCGGAAGACGACCATCCAGATACCTTGAGTAGTTCTCAATTCCTGAGCAATAACCGAGTTCTTTAATCATTTCAAGATCGAGTTCAGTTCTCTCCTGAAGTCGTTTTGCTTCTAATGGTTTTCCGACAGAACTAAAGAAATCCACCTGTTTTACCATGTCATCCTGAATATCTTTAATCGCACCATTTAAAGTCTCCTTCGATGTTACGAAAAGATTGGCAGGATAAATCTGTATCTGATCAAAATTATCCTCTACATTTCCAGTAACAGGATCAAAACTTTGAATTTTTTCAATTTCATCTCCAAAAAACTGAATTCTGATCGCATTATCCGTGTAGGCAGGGAAAACATCAATAACATCTCCTTTTACACGAAATGTTCCTCTCTGGAATTCATTTAGAGTTCTGGCATATAATGCATTAACTAATGAATGGAGAAGAGCAGTTCTCGTCACTTTTTCGCCAATGGCAATAGAAATTAAAGATTTATGAAATTCCGTAGGGTTTCCTATACCGTAAATACATGAAACAGAAGCCACGATCAAAACATCTCTCCTTCCTGAAAGAAGACTGGCAGTTGCAGAAAGACGTAGCTTTTCAACCTCTTCATTGATGCTTAGGTCTTTTTCAATATAAGTTCCCGTTGTAGCAATATAAGCCTCGGGCTGGTAGTAATCATAGTAGCTGACAAAGTATTCTACAGCATTCTCCGGGAAAAACTCTTTAAACTCCATAAAGAGCTGTGCGGCAAGAGTTTTATTGTGTGCTAATACTAACGTTGGACGTTGTACTTTTTGTATAACATTTGCAACAGTAAAGGTTTTTCCGGAACCTGTTACCCCTAAAAGCGTTTGGTATTTCTCACCGATCTCTATTCCTTCAGTAAGTTTTTCAATAGCTTGAGGCTGATCACCGGTAGGTTTATATTCTGATTGAAGCTTAAAATCCATAGAAAAGAATGTATACAACAAAAATACGAAAGAAATTATTAGACCGTATAATGTTTTGAAGGTGAATATTTTGATAATAAAATTTTAACTTATCATCCTTACAGTTTTATTTTTTGTCGATGTCTGAATAAAAACAATTGAAAAATAAAAAGCGCTAATCATTAGCGCTTTTGTTATTATGGTCGTGTAAAAGTCATTGTTGCCGGAACTTTTAATATTGAAGCAATGGCTTTTCCATCTTTCATTGCAGGTATCCACACTGTTTCATTGCTGATTTCAGTGACTGTTTTCAGAAGTTCCCGGTTCAGGATTTCATTTTCTCCTGAAGTGGTTACCTGGGTTGTCTTTCCTGACTCATTGATATGAATATAGGCGGTAGATGTTATAGGACCTTTGTAGTCTCCTAAATTACTCACATCCACATTTCTGCTTATTTTGATTTTTAAGTCTTTAGTTCCTCCCGGGTATTGAGCTGGAATTTCATTCGTATTTTGTGGGATATTGACCGCTGTATTAGTATTTTTATCCTCAGTCTTATGCACTTTTGGAATGATTGTATCCGAAACTTTTTTGAATGCCTCTTTTTGGGAATCCATTAGTACAGATGGTTTTCCCTCTTCTTTACTTTTTTCATGCGCAGGAGTCATTAGACCTGATTGATAATCCTTTTCACCTACAATTTGGGTTGGTATCTCCGTTATTTTTTCGGAAAGAAGAACATGAGTGGAATTTCCTGCATATGTTCTTTCAGAAAATAATGCGATTGCAGAAATTAAGACGGTGATGCCTGCAGTTTTCTTTAGCAGACTAAATTTTGATTTTTTTGTTTTCATCATAATAAATCTTTTTTTGGTGTTATTAAAATTAAATGAATGAGTTAAAGGAGGATTTTGATGATTAAGAATTTCTTCGAGAATAAGATTCTGATATTCTTTAATGTTACAATTGCTTTTCATAACGGCTTCATCTGCCAGGAATTCATGATTCGTGATTATGGCTTTCTTATAAAAGAAAAGAATAGGATTGAACCAGCTGGAAATTTTTAATATATTCAAAACCAATAGGTCAAGGCTGTGTTTTTGTTCAATATGAGCCTTTTCATGAATGAAAATTCTTGGATCTATTGTATCATTTTTCATATAGCTTTCTCCCATATAAATGGTATTCCAAAAGCTGAAGGGAGAAAGATTTTGTTTGGTTAATAGGATAGTCTGGTTTTGGTAGATTCGTTTCTCTCCGGCTATTCTTATGATTTTTAACAGGGAAATAAGACTTCTTAACAAAAGCAACAGTGTGATGAAAATATAAATTCCTCCTACCATATTCGTCCAGTTAAAACTTTCCTGCTCCTGCGGGATGAAAATCAGTTGCTGTGCCGTTTCTTCAATGATCAGTTGAGGAGTTGTTGCAGTATTCGGGCTTGGTAAAGTGATCGTCACAAACGGAATGGTATAGGATAGCAATAATGAGCTCAGTAGATACAACCGATTGAATCTATGTATTCTTTCTTTTTCCAGAAACAAATAGTAAACAGCAATGAAAATAGAAGAACACAGAATTATTTTCAGAATAATGGCGGTCATATTTATTCTTTTATTTGTTCATCAATAATATCGCGAAGTTCTTTCAGTTCCTTTTGGCTAAGTTTTGCATTGGAAGTAAAAAATGATGCAAACTGGGTTACAGAGCTGTTGAAAAAACGGTCAATCATGGAAGTCATTTCTTCCTTGAAATATTCCCTTTTCTCTACTTTTGGATAGTATTCGCGGGAATTTCCATAGAGTTTATAGCCTATCAGTTCTTTGTTCTGCATTCTTTTAAGCAAGGTCGCAATAGTAGTTGCTGCGGGCTTTGGATCCGGATAGGCTTCCAGAATATCCTTCATGAAAACGGTTTTCTTTTCCCAAAGAATTTCCATAAGGACTTTTTCAGAATCGGTTAGTTTGATCTCTTTCATTCTACAAGTTTGTAATTTGTTCTACAAATGTAGAATAAAAATTAATATATGCAAACTTTATTGGCATTATTTTTCCATTCGATGTATGAAATCTAATCATAATAATATGAAAATCAATCAATTTTACATTCCTGTAGTAAGCCTTTTTCTTTTTTTATCTTCATGCAAAGAGAATCATGCGAATGCTCAAAAGACAGGAAATGACGGAAGTGTGGAAACAGATAATCCTAATTCCGACTATAAGCCAGCATTTAAAGGGCAGACAAGAATTAAGGCTGTAAAGACAACAACAGCCTATAATGTTGAAGTATTGAATAAAGATTTGGGAAGACCATGGGGAATTATCAATTTACCTGACGGAAAATTTCTCATCACAGATAAAAAAGGATACATGAATGTCGTTTCAACAGATGGTAAACAGGTTTCCAAAATTGAAGGTTTTCCAAAAGTAGATTCAAAAGGACAGGGTGGAATGCTGGATGTAGCCCTTGATCCTGATTTTAAAACCAACAATATGATTTACTTCAGCTTCTCGGAACCCTTTGGAAAAGGAAATCTAACTTCTGTAGCGAAAGGAAAACTTTCTGCAGACCTTAAAAATATTTCAGAAGCAAAAGTTATTTTCCGCGCTGAACCTTCTTATGACGGTGATAAACACTATGGAAGCCGTCTGGCATTTGATAAAGACGGAAATTTATTTGTCAGTACGGGAGAAAGATCAGACAAAGTTACCCGCGTATATGCGCAGAAAACAGATAATTATCTTGGAAAAATTTTAAAGATTACCAAAGATGGTAAACCTGCTCCGGGAAATCCTTTTATTGGAAAATCCGGCTATAAACCGGAAATATATGCTTACGGAATCCGAAATCCACAGGGAATGGCGATAGATCCTAATGGTAATCTTTGGGATGTGGAAATGGGGCCAAGAGGTGGTGATGAAATCAATCTGATCCAACCGGGAAAAAATTACGGTTGGGGAGATGTAACCTATGGTATTGAATATTCAGGCGATAAAGTAGGACAGGGGATCACTCAAAAAGAAGGAACCGAGCAGCCTGTCTATTATTGGGATCCCGTGATTTCACCAAGTGGAATTACTTTTTATACAGGAAATATTGAGGAATGGAAGGGTAATCTCATGATCGGATGCCTGAGTGGTGAACACATTAACAGAATTGTCATGAAAGATAATAAAGTAGTAGGAGAAGAGCGTCTTCTTGCAGATCAGAAAGAGCGCTTCCGCGATGTCTTAAACGGGATGGATGGAAATCTGTATGCAGTAACAGATAGCGGTAAGCTTTATAAAATTTCAAAAAAATAGGAAAAACTGTATCAAAATGTCATTCTGAACGAAATGAAATGTAGTGAAGAATCTTATGTTATTGATTTATAAATAAGATTCTTTGAACGACGTTCGCAGACCTGCAGTCTGTGTCAGAATGACAAAGGTGAAATTACTAACCTTTGATACAGTTTCTTTTTATTCTATTAAAACTTAAAGTTAAGTCTGGCGAAAACCTGTCTTCCGGCAAATCCCATTTGTACAGGGTCAAAAATACCTCCGGCTTCCGTATTTCCGTCAGATACATGAGTGGTCTGTAGAGTAGGATATCTGTTGAACAGGTTTTTACTTCCTAAAGTCAGATTCAGGTTCTTACAGAATTCATAGCCGAAAGAAAGATCGGTGGTTACTTTTGGATTATATACCTGTTCTGAGTCATCATAGCCAATCAGGGTTACTTTATCAAACCTTACCATCTGCAGGTTTACATTAAATTTGTTGAGCCTGTAATTAAGGTTTAAATTCACTTTTGTTTTCGGAGCAGAAGCAAGAATAAATGCTTTTTCTCTTGCACTCAGGTAAATATCTTCTTTCCCTGCAAGCTGTTCTGAAGTATTTACTTTTGTGATTTCCATATCATTATAGTTTCCGGCTAAGGTAGCGGTCAGTTTTCCGGAACCTACATTTTCAGTATAGCTTAAGATCACATCAACTCCTTTTGTTTTGGTATCGATGGCATTGGAAAAGAACTGCACCTGGTCAATAAATGGATTTTCTGCCTGAACATCTGCCGGCAAGTCTGCTTGTGCAAAATATCCGGTAAGAACGATTCTGTCTTTAACACGAATGTAATAACCATCTACGGTTGCTGTGAATTTTCCTGTATTGAAAGTAAACCCGGCACTACCGTTCACCGAGGTTTCCTGCTTCAGTTGAGGAATTCCCAGGCTGCTTGCAATTTTGCTGTCATTAGAGGCCAGCTGGATAGTGACTAATTGACCACCCTGGAAGTTGGTAAACTGCTGGCTGTAGTATTTCTGAGCCAGAGAAGGCGCTCTGAACCCCGTAGAAACAGATCCTCGGAAAGCAAACTGTGGCGTGATCGCATATCTTGTAGCAAATTTACCATTCAGAGTGCTTCCAAAATCATTATAATTTTCAAATCTTCCGGCAATGCTTATCATCCAGTTTTTGGTAACATCCAATTCAGTATCTACATACGCTGCGAAATTGTTTCTGCTCTTGCCAAAATCAATAGAATAGCCAGGAAACCCTTGTGATCCCCCCGGACGATAACGTACAGGATCAGAACCAGGAACTGTTACCCATAAATTTTGAGGAGTATCTTTTGTAACTACATTTCCATTGATATCATACATGGCATAGGAGGCTTCTTCTCCTTTAATGATGTCAAATTTTTCATACCTGAATTCCGATCCGAAAGCAATATTCAACCCTTCCAGCACTTTGAACTGTTTTACAGCATTAAAACCCGTTGTATTTTGTAGTAATGAATGCCCTCCAGCATTAAAGCTTGTAGGTGATTTGATCCCCAAAGTGGCATTAATGGTATTGTCTATCTGATAAGTAAATCTGTTGTTGCCAAAAGCATTATAAAAATCTACATCCCAGTCCGCAACTTTGAACTTTAATCCGTTGTCAAAAGTAAAATCCGTAATGCTGGTATTTTCAATCGGGTTAAATCCTGTAGGGTAAACTTCAGGGATATTACCGTCTGCATCAGGGGTTCTGGTCCATGCATAAGCCTTAGTATTTCTATGTGAAAAACCTTGGCGGGAATAAAACTTCAGTCCATCAGATAACGGGACTTCAATATTTCCGAAAAAGTAAATGTTCTGAGCTTTTGCATCTCCGAAACGCTGTCTGGGAGAAGTATAAACATCCGGATTTGCATTTCGTATAGCATAATCTTTATTCACAAACTCTATTGTGAAATTTCCGAAACCGCCTTTTGATCCTATTTTAGTTCCTAAATTTCCATTGAAATCAAAGGTGGTTCCGTCTACTTTGTGATCTGATACAACGTCATTATTACCTGGGCTTTTGAAAAGATTCATACCCGTGAATAGATTTCCTTCAAAACCTTTGTCTCTGTCATTCAAAATAACATTGATAACTCCTGCGATTGCATCAGAACCATATTGTGCAGAAGCTCCGTCACGAAGAACTTCTACTCTTTTTATGGCACCAATCGGGATGGTATTCATGTCATATCCCGTATTTCCCCTTCCTTTGGTTCCGAAAAGGTTAATCAGTGAAGATTGATGGTATCTTTTTCCATTTAACAAAAGTAAGGTCTGGTCAGGGCCAAGACCTCTTAAAGTAGCGGGATCTACAGCATCAGCACCGTCAGATCCTGATTGTTTATTGGAGTTGAAAGAAGGTGCAGAAAATTGTAAAAGCTGGTTGATTTCCACCTGTCCTGTTGACTGGCTGACCTGTTTAATGTCTATAATATCAATAGGAACGGGTGTGTTTACCACTGTTCTTTTCTTGTTTCGGCTCCCGGTAATGGCAACTTCGTCAATTTTTGATTCTTTCAAAGTATCTTTTACCTGCTGGGCATAGGAGAAGGCAGAAACTCCAAGGAAAATAATGCTGATGTATTTTATTTTCATATTAATAATTTTGAGTGATGATTCAATCAAAATTATTAATATTTATTTTCAAATCAACACAAAAATAAAATATTTGGTATGAATGTCTTAATTTCGCGTTGATTTGTGGTAGATTCGGAAAAATAATAATCGATTATTAAAATTTAATTAAAATTTTTAATGTTAAAAGCTGGTAATGATTCTGTTAATTCCTTCTTCTAAAATTTCCTGGGAGGTAGAAAAGCAAATTCTGATATGTCCTTCAGCTCCTTTTCCGAACCATCTTTCTGATCCCGGAACAATGGCGACTTTCCCTTGTGTCAGAACATGCTGGGCGAATTCATCACTTGTCATTCCGTTTTTAATCTTTGGAAACAGTACAAAAGTTGCCTCAGGGAGATTAGGTGTTATTATTTCTGACTGGCTTAATAATCTGAACGCAAGATCTCTGTTGCTCTGTAGGTGAGCCAAAAATTCTTTGTACCATGGTTTTGCTTTCTCCAGCGCTACGCTTCCGGCAATCTGAGACAAAGTAGAAACTCCTTCTATTGTAGAATTGAAATTGGATTTTTCTGTAAAATCTTCAAGGATATCCTGATCATTGCAGAGTACAGCTCCAATTCTCAATCCTGCTATTCCAAATGATTTTGAAAATCCATACACAGTAAAGCTCTTTCTCTTTGCCTTCTCTGAAACGGAAGAATACGTATGAAAGTCTTTATGAGCATAAATAATATCACTCCAGATTTCATCACTCATCACCCAAAAATCATGAGCAGATGCAATTTCTGCTACTTTTATCAATACTTCTTTAGAATAAACTTTCCCAAGCGGATTATGAGGATTGCATATGCTGATAAGTTTAGTCTTAGGAGTGATTAAAGAAATTAGTTTTTCAAAATCAATCTCTCCCGTTATAGTATCCACAGGGCAAAGCATTACTTTTCCACCTGCTGTTTCTACCGATTTTTTGAAAAGAAAATCTACAGGATCCAGAATAATGGCTTCATCTCCGGGATTGAGAACATAGGAGGCAATCAGAAACATTCCCTGAGCAGCGCTGTTAACTGCCAGCACGTTTTCGGGTAAGAAACTCCCGTGTTTTTCCAGGTTAAAGTGATCTGCAACGCTTTTCTTAAACTCCGGAAGCCCGGAAAACGGGCCATAGCTGAGGTAACCGTCTTTAAGGTATTCAATAATTCCCTGTTCTATTTCAGGTGCTGTTCTGAAATCCGGATCAGCTGCGGTAAGAGGAATGATTCCGTCTTCCAGCGTTGCCCATCTTCCGTTGTAGGCCTTTCTTTTCAGGGCTTCAAAGTTGATATCGTTATTGGTGAACATAATTATTTATAAGATATGGGTAAAATATTTTCTTTCTGCTGATTGAGTGGAAGTAAAAACTGGTTAAGTAATATCCTTCCATTATGAATGTGGACCTCGATTTCAGGTTTTCTCTCTGCTTCGTAGTTACTGAAAGCGACCTGTGTATTTTCTTCTTCAACTAAACATTTCGTTAATAAATGTGAGTCTTTCAAAGCAGAGGTTACTCCCTGGCTGGTAAATGGAATTAATGGATGTGCTGCATCACCTATGAATACAATGTTTTCTTGATAAAACGGATTGAGTTTTTCAAGTTCATAGACATTCCATAAATGTACATTTTTATAGTCTGATTTTTGGATGATTTCCGGGACTAGAGGATGCCAGTTTTCAAAAACTTCAATCATGTATTTTCTTAAGTTCTCCACAGAACATTCATTGATCATATATTTTTGATTATCAAACTGTGAATACCAAAGAACGGTATCTTCAGAAAGTTTAAGAATCCCGAAAGTAAGACCGCCTTCTTCGTGGTGAAATTTCATAAAATCATTTTCAACAGAATCTGCAATTTCTTTGTTTTGAATGATATTCACGACTTCACTTTCTCTTACTGCTCTCATCATTTCATTCTTAAAAAGATGTTTTCTAATCCGGCTTCTGGAACCGTCGGAGATGACAGCGATGTCAGCATCAAGATCAGTTCCGGAAGAAAGCGTCAGTTTACCATTCTGTAGATTATCAATAGTGATGGTTTCTTCGTAGGTTATCTTTTCCGGAGCAATGTTTTGTGCTAATAAACTGATTAATGAATGTCTTGAAATGGCGAAAACATTATTCAGTTCCTTTTCAGCCAAGATCTTTCCGGTGTGAGAGTACTTTGTGTATTTTTTTAGAAAGTTTCCATGCTTAAGAAGCAATTCAGGATCAATAATCTGGTAAAGATAGTCCATTCCTTCCTGCGGAATGAGAAATCCGTGACCCGCAAGATCCTCTTTTTTTCTCCTTTCGTAAATGTGGTAGTCTATTTTGTGCTTTTCTAAATAATTCGCCATGCTCAAGCCAGAAATACCGGCGCCCACGACAGCAATTTTCTTCATTTTCGGAATAAAGTGTTTTTCAGGTTGGTTTTTTAAGTAATTTTTTAATCTCCCTTAGGTAAATGCAAAATTAAAATTAAAAACCTTCACTATTTCAAAAATAAGTTAATATGATTTTTATTTCATGAAAAATAAAACGAAAAACATAAGATATGCTGTGTAATAAAAAAATATGATTGATTTATATGTCTTTGTAAAAGGTGTTTGGTTTTAATATCTTAATGGTTTTTAGTGGGTTAAGTGGTAGTTTTTTGAGGATGTAAAGAATCAGATTATTGTTTGCTTAACAAACTTTTAGTTTTAAGGCATAAAAAAAACCGGAAAAAATTCCGGTTTTACGATTAAGCTTTTTCAAGCTGAACAGTAAAGTGTCTTAAGATTTCCGGTTCCCAGGTGATCTTGTATCCTTTTGCTATTTCATCACGTCTTTCGTATACGTTTTTGATAGCAGCAGCAATATAATCCATGTGGTTGTTGGTATAGGTTCTTCTAGGAATTGCCAGACGTACCAGTTCTAACTTTGGATAACGGTTTTCTCTTGTATCAGGATCTCTGTCTGCCAGTAAAGTTCCGATTTCTACAGTTCTGATCCCTGCTTCTTTATAAATTTCCAATCCTAATGTCTGTGCCGGATATTCTTCACGGGAAACATTCGGAAGGAAGTTCAAAGAGTCGATGAATACAGCGTGTCCTCCGATAGGTTTCTGAACAGGAATTCCATATTCAATCAGTTTATTTCCAAGATATTCAACCTGAGAGATTCTGCTTTCAAGATAAGCAAACTCTGTAGCTTCATCAAGACCTACAGCTAATGCAGCCATATCTCTTCCAGCCATTCCTCCATAGGTGATGAAACCTTCGTAGATGATCGTGAAGTTGGATGCTTTTCTGAAAACTTCTTCATTATTCAAAGCAATGAATCCACCGATGTTTACTAAACCATCTTTTTTGGAACTCATTGTCATTCCGTCTCCGTAAGAGAAAATCTCTTTACAGATCTCTTTAATACTTCTGTTTTCCTGTCCTGCTTCTCTTTTTTTGATGAAGTAAGCATTCTCTGCAAATCTTGCTGAATCAAAGAATACAGGAATTCCGTATTGGTCAGATAGCGCTTTTACAGCTTTCATGTTTTCCAAAGAAACAGGCTGTCCTCCGGAAGAGTTACAGGTAATCGTAATTAAGCAGAAAGGAATATTTTCTTTTGGATGGCTTTTATAAACTTCTTCCAGTTTTTCAAGGTTGATATTTCCTTTGAATGGGTGAAGATCATTAATGTCAAAAGCTTCGTCTATCGTACAATCAATAGCATGTGCTTTTCTGATTTCGATATGTCCTTTTGTGGTGTCAAAATGTGAGTTCCCGGGAACTACGTCACCTTCTTTTACCAATACTGAGAAAAGAACATTTTCAGCCGCTCTTCCCTGGTGGGTTGGTAATAAATATTTAAATCCAGTAATTTTTTCAACAGTTTTCTGTAACTGCTCAAAAGAACGGGATCCGGCATAGCTTTCATCTCCGGTCATCAAAGCAGACCATTGTTTATCAGACATTGCTCCGGTTCCTGAATCGGTAAGCAGGTCAATATAAACATGTGAAGATCTTAGGTTGAAAAGGTTATAATTAGCTTCTTTAAGCCATTGCTCTCTTTCTTCTCTGGTGGATTGATAGATTTCTTCCACCATTTTAATGCGGAAAGGTTCCGCGTACGGTAAATTCATGAGTTAAATTATGTTTTAAATTGTTTGTAAAGAAAATGTGCTTGAAAATAATTTTTCAAAATTCATCAATGTTATAAATAAGGCAGGAAAGAGATTATTCCGGAGCTTTAAATATATTTTCATCAGAATGGAATCCGGCTACACCGCCGCTCACTGCAAACTTCATCGCAGAAGCTGCTGTCATTCCTACTACAGGTTTGATATTTTTTTCTTCAGTAACAATTACCCAGCCCGAGATGGCGTACGAGTGGGGAAGATATACCGCAACGTAATTATGCTTTTCAACGTCCGACATTTCTTTTTGAGTTAAAAAACCGATTCTCCAGATTTCCGGATTCTCGTTGGTTTTTACCCATACAGGATCGTTGAATTTTTTCTTGTCACCTACGAATGAAGACATAACATCTTTCGTAGGAGTGTAAATGTGTTTTACTCCCGGAGTTTTCTCCAGTAAGCTGTCCATGGTATCGAAAAAGAATCTTCCGACCACGAATTTATTTCCTAAATAGCCTAAAATAGCTGTAAAAAGGATGATCGATACGAATACAAGCCCTGGAATCTGCTTGGCCAAAGAAGGAACAAGATTGTCAATCGCACTTACAATATACCAGATTACAAAAATGGTAAGCCCGATTGGGCCAATGATAACCAACCCCTGGAAAAAGTTTTTCAGGAACAGATTGGCGATATTTTCAAAGCTTGGCTTCTTCAAGGTGTATTCTTTACTATTTTATTTTAACCGTGGATCGTTTCTTTATTTCCGTAGGATTTAATGATATTGGCTTCATATTCCAGCCATTCTTCCCAGCGTTTGTTTACTTTTTCCGGATCTCCGAGTTGCCTTGCAAATCCGATGAAAGTAGTATAATGATTGGCTTCAGAAATCATCAGTTCTTTGTAGAAAACCTTAAGTTCTTCGTCTTTGATATTTTCTGTCAAAACCTTGAAACGTTCACAGCTTCTGGCTTCTATCATGGCTGCAAAAAGCATTTTGTCTACGATGAGGTCTTCTCTGCTTCCCTGAACGATAAATTTCGCCAGTTCATTCACGTAATCATCTTTTCTTGCTCTTCCAAAAGTAAAGCCTCTTTTTTTGATGATCTCATGTACCTGGTTGAAGTGATCCAGTTCCTCTTGTGCAATGGCAAGAAGTTCAGTCACAATCTCAGGATATTACG
>CBFQYI010000068.1:0-13198 GCA_965720825.1 uncultured Chryseobacterium sp.
TATCCACCCCGGCGGTATCAGCAATACTATTCCATTTCAACGCATGATATCCTTTTGGTCTCATTATTTTTCCCACTTCATCCAAAAATTTTTTTTTACTGCGTTCCTTGTTCCGGATACTTCCTGCTACAGACTTTCTTTCCATGGTAAACTTTCAATCGTACAAGTTTATGAATTTTTTTTCATTTTAGACACTTTTTAGTGTCTAAATTTATATATTTGCAGAAACTAATAACCATTTTATACAAACAGGCAATCAGAGTTGTGAGGTTGAGAGATCAGATTGTACCGTTAGTTCCCTCAGTATAAATATTTTTATATTCAATACCGAGGTAAAACATTACTCCAGCAGCATCATTATTTAGGTAATGATGTTGCTTTAGTGATGATCATTTATTGCAGTCGCCTATCATATTTCCTTTTTTATATACTTCAATCTACTTTTCACAATTTTATTATCCTCTTATAATACTGTATATAAAGGGATTTTATTAAGGTTTTAAATTATTAATCAAAATATTTTTTATTTTTTTACAATTTTAGACACTACGAAGTGTCTTATTTTGTATATTTGCTTCAAACTAATAACCATTTTACATAGAAGCACTATTTGAGTTGGAAAAATTAAAAGTTTCGAATAAAAGCAACTAAGGTAAAAACACTAAATGCTGCAGCGTCATGAGTTCTCTAATGATGCTGTTTTCATTTAGCGTACCTTATTTTCGTATTAATCTAAAGAAAATTGTATTTACCGGGAATCCGGTAGTAGAATAGTTGATATGAAGAGAGACTGTCCCTGGACAGTCTCTTATTTTTTAAATTAAAGTATATTAACCTCTGGCTTTTTCGTCTGTAAAAAACTGAAATCCATCTTTCTTCTCAATAAGTTGCATGGGATATAATGAAGGATTATATTCACCATTCAAAACTTCGTTCAGCGCATGTTTTTTGGATTCACCAAATGCAATAGCCAGAATATGGTCCGCATTATTGATAATAGGTGCAGTCAACGTGATTCTAAACATTTCCTGAGGCTTAAGATAATAAGCAGACACCCATTTTTCTTTTTCATTTAAAACTTCTTCTCCCGGAAATAATGAAGCCGTATGACCGTCATCTCCCATTCCCAGCAGGATAAAATCAAAAATGCCTTCATCACCAAGAACAGTTCTGATCTGCTGCTCATAAGCCTTAGCATAGTCTTCAGGACTTATTCCATCAGCATACATAGGAAAGATATGGTTTTGATCTACCGGAACCTGATTAAGAAGTGCCTCATCTGTCATTCGGAAGTTGCTTTTATCATCGTTCAAAGGAACCCATCTTTCATCTACCCAAAAAAAATAGACTTTATTCCACTCAATCTGTTCTTTATATTCTGGTGTTGCCAAAAGTTTGAAAATGGCTTTAGGTGAAGAACCTCCACTTAATGCGACCACAAAACGGTCATTTTTCAGAATAGATTTCTTCGAAAGGTCAACAAATGCATCTGCAGCCTTGGTGTACAGTTTTTCCAGATCGTCAAATACTGTAATATTCATTGTCTGTTTGTTTAAATTTATATTGTTTTATACCCAGCTGTGTCCTTGCCTTTCTACCAAAGCATTAACGTCTTCCGGTCCCCAGCTTCCTGCTTTATAATTCGGAAAAGAAAGGTCTTTATTATTTTCCCAGGCTTCCTGTATGGTTGTGACAACATCCCAGGCTTCTTCCACCTGATCGGAACGCATAAATAATGTAAGATCTCCTAAAAGCGCATCCTGTAATAAGGTTTCATAAGCTTCCGGGGTATCTTCCTTGCAGGCAAAATTATCGAAAATCATTTCTGCAGGTTTCAAATCCAGCGTCAGTCCCGGTTTTTTAGTCATGAACTGTAATCTGATATCCATCATCGGCTGAATATTAATGATCAGCCTGTTCGCTGATAAATGATGCGGACTGTCTGAGAACGTTGAGTGAGGAAGCGGTTTAAACTGAATGGTAATATAAGAGTGTTTTTCTTTCATTTTCTTTCCGGTACGAACATAGAAAGGAACATCCTGCCATCTTTCGTTGTCCAGATAAAACTTAATCGCAGCAAAAGTTTCTGTATTGGAATCTGCTGCAATTCCGTTTTCCTGACGGTAACCTTTCACTTCTACTCCGTTTATAGTACCTTTTCCGTACTGACCTCTTACTGCATAATGATCAACCTGATCCGAAGATATTCTTCGAATTGATTTCAGAACATCTACTTTTCGGTCTCTGATTTCACCAGACTGCAATGAAGCCGGTGGTTCCATAGCCACCATACACAGAATCTGCAAAAGGTGGTTTTGAATCAGATCCCTTAATGCTCCCGTCTGTTCATAAAAAGCTCCTCTTGTCTCTACCCCAACTTCTTCCGCTACGGTAATCTGTACAGATTCTATATATTTATGGTCCCATAAAGGTTCAAAAATTGAATTTCCAAATCTGAACGCCAATATATTCTGCACTGTTTCTTTCCCAAGATAATGGTCAATACGATAGATCTGTTCTTCCTCAAAAGTTTTAGCCAAAAGACTGTTCAATTCAATCGCTGACTGTTTATTATGACCAAAAGGTTTTTCAATAATAATGCGATCTCTCTTCGGATCAGAAGCTAATGAAGTCGTTTTGATATGATTGGATATCGTGGCAATAAAATTAGGTCCGATGGATAAGTAAAACAGTCTGTTCGCTCTTATTCCATATACGGAATCAAAATCCTGCAATTTTTGCTGTAAATTCTGATAAGAACTTTCTTCATCCAGTTGATGCTGAAAGTAAGTAATATGAGCCTGAAACCCTGCCCAGTCTTCAGAAGTTACTTTTTTTCTGGAGAAGCTCTCAAGGTTTTCTTTGATATAATTTCTGAAATTTTCGTTGGTATTTTCTGCCCTTCCCAATGCTACAATATTAAAGCCTTTGGGCATTCTGCCATCGATATATAAGTTATAAAATGCCGGAAAAAGTTTTCTTTTTGCCAGATCTCCTGTAGCACCAAAAATAACGATAGTTGTTGGCTGCAAGATTCTATTTTGATTCATTTCTTCCGAATTTTTAATTGTTTGCACTTTGCCAAGAAGTATGGAAAACTCCCTCTCTGTCAATACGCTGATACGTATGAGCTCCGAAATAATCACGCTGAGCCTGGATCAGATTCACAGGAAGAGATTCTGTAGTATAGGCATCAAAATATCCCAAAGCCGTCTGAATTCCTAAACTTGAGATTCCGTTGGTAACGGCATATCCTGCTGTTTTTCTTAAAGCTTTGATTTTTGATTTTACCAGTTCAGAAATATCATGATCAAGAAGAATATTAGATAGAGTAGGATTTTGGGTATACGCGGAATAGAATTTTTCCAGCAATACAGAACGGATAATACATCCTCCTCTCCAGATTTTCACAACATCTTTCAATGGAATTTCAAAACCATATTCTTCAGATGCTTTTACCAGTAAAGATAAACCTTGTGCATAGCTGATTAAGGTAGAAAGGAAAAGAGCATCGCCTACTTCTTTGATGAACAATTCTGTATTTTCCGGCTTTGTAATTTCGCTTTCAGCATAGATTTTTGAAGCCTGAACTCTTTCAGTTTTATAGGCAGATAAAATTCTTGAAGTTACAGCAATATCAATAGTAGGAATAGAAACTCCGATTTCCATAGCTTGCTCGGAAGTCCATTTCCCTGTTCCTTTCGCTCCTGCTTTATCTAAAATCTGATCTACAAGATAGCCTTCTGTTAATGAATCTTTTTGAGTGAAGATATCTCTGGTAATTTCAATAAGGAAAGAGTTCATTTCCCCATTATTCCATTCTTTGAAAACCTGATAGAGCTGTTCATTATTTAAGCCCGCTCCTCTTTTAAGGAGATCATAAGCTTCACTGATAAGCTGCATAATTGCATATTCAATACCGTTGTGTACCATTTTCACATAGTTTCCGGCAGATCCTTTTCCCATGTATGCTGTACATGCTTCGTTGTCTACTTTTGCAGCAATGGCTTCCAGCATTGGTTTCAGAAGTTTGAATGCTTCCAGATCACCTCCCGGCATTATACTTGGACCTGTTCTGGCTCCTTTTTCACCTCCCGATACTCCCATTCCCATAAAATGCAGTTTTTTAGATGCCAGATCAGCAACACGTCTGTTGGTATCTTCAAAATAAGAGTTTCCTGCATCAATCACGATATCTCCTTCGCTTAAAAGTGGGGTAATATTTTCCAGCACAGCATCTACAGGTTTTCCTGCAGGAACCATAAGAATAATTTTTCTTGGAACTTCCAATGCGGATACGAAATCTTCTAAAGAGCCTGTACCTTTCACCTTCATTTCTGAAGCAGCTCCGCCTTCTAATTCTTTCACTTTTTCCTGATCAAGGTCGAATCCTGCGATTGAAAACCCGTTGTCAGCGATATTATAAAGCAGATTCCGCCCCATTACTCCAAGGCCAACCATTCCATAACTATATCTTTCCATTATATTGGTATTAATATGAATTTTGTTATACAGACAATAAAATTACGGAAATGCCTAGTATGAAAAAAATAAAAGGAAATAAAAAGTTGAGAGTACTTTTGTTTTCCCCTCATTTATAAGCCCCTAATATTCACATTTTCACATGATTTTGTGTTTACAGAATAAAATTCAATCATTAATATGGGAATGATCTATTAAAACAGTCTGTTTTTTGGCATAATTAAACTTATATTTGCCAAAATTTATAAAGTAATGAACTATAAACTTGAACTCAACACTCAGGAGCCTAATTCTAAAATCGTTTTTAATAATATCGTATTTGATTCGTTCAAGATAAATATAGTTGAAAGATATATCGGGTCAATGAAGGCTCGTCCTACATTATGCGAGGTTTTATTTAAAGTAAGAACTTTAGATAATGTCATTATCAACAGAAAAGATGGTAATATAAGAGTAAAGGTAAAAGGTGATGATTTTGAAACCTATCAGAAATTATCCAGAGACCTGAATTCTTATGAATACAAAAACAAACTGATTAACAGAAAAGAGGTAGAAGAGAATTATGTTCATTTCATCCTGAGTTTAGTAATTACAAATTATCAGCTTAATTAAGCTGTTCCGGACATTCTCCTTCTATCATTTTGCAGAGGGAGAATGTTCAGAAAACAATACACAGAAAGCAACCGGTTTTTAAAATTAAAAACTGTATGTTATACTGAGCGTTCTATTTTGATTCTCAGCTATTTCGAGCTGGAAATATTTTAAAAAGTAAAGTTTAAATCAAATTATTCGTTATTACGTAGGATATTGCTTCGATGATATTCTTCACTCCAATTCTCTCAAACAATTTGCTCCTGTGAAACTTTATGGTACTTGGTGACACAAACAATTGTTCTGCAATTTCTTCTATTTTTAATCCCTGAAGGTAAAGCCGTATGATTTCTATTTCCCTCAACTTTAGGGCAACTTTAGATTCTTCTGTCCATTTTCCCGTGAAGAGATTATATTTCCAATAGGTTTCTGAGGTATTGGAAACGATCCTGATATTTCCCGCAGACCGGTTGAGAGAATAAGACACTACACAGACTATTTTGGAGATTTCTCCATCATCATAGAGTTCTATCGGTGTAATCTTATGATTCACAAGCACATCTACACTATTGGCATATTTCAGATGAAAATCATAGGTAATGGTATGTACTTTTTTTTCTTCAGGTGAAAGGCATTCAAAAAACTTTAATCCGTAGGTACTTACTTTCTTTAATATTTCAAGATCTGCCTTCTTGGTATATTTACGAAAAAAATTATATCCTATTTTTTCTACTTCAGCAGCGCTTAAACCAGAAAAAAGAAGAGGATTCTCAGAAATAAACTCTAATTTCTTTGTTTTAAGATCTGCAATGTAAACACAGCCCAGACTGGTTTCCGAAACTGCTTTAAGCACATTGAAATATCTATCTGATGCGTTCTTTTTTTCAGAAACTGATACGCCCGACGCATTCATGGCATACACTGAATTTATTTTATCACTCATATTTTTGACATGATAACAAGGGGTTCAAAATTATTTTTATTAGGCTACTTTCTGCAAACATATTCATAATTACGCTAAATAAAAAATCTATCAAAACTTAATTATATTTAAATTTAAAACTACAAAGCATTTATTTTAATATCAAAAAAATCTACACTTTGTTATTTTTGTTAAATTTTTAACATTTCAAAAAAATCATTTTCCGTTTTATACAGGTGTATAAGCGGGTTTAAAAGCAAAAAAATAAAAAACAGATCAGAAAAAAAATTACCCTTTTTATTACAAACTTTCATATTGTCTTTTCTAAAAGCATTTTATAAGGATCTCCTCCAAGTTAATTCATCACTATTTGATTTAAAACTATACAAAAGTATAGTAATATTAAGTTTTTATTAAATTATTTTTACCCAAGTCACAATCATAAAAACTAAACTAAGAAAACTATATAAAAATGAAAGAAACCAAAACACATTAAAAACTACAACGACTTGTGCAGTAAAGTGAGTGATTTTTATTAAAAAATATAAAACGATCATCAACTCTGCAGCTGCCATTATTCCCATCTACTTAGACCCTACTATTTTTCTGTTTATCTGTTGATCACTTTTTATAAAAAGAAGTGATGTGGAAACACGATAATATACTTTAAACCACTTATTGTCTCTGTGATTGAACAACAGAGGATTTTTCTATTGATTTCTGAACCAGATCTATAGAAGGATTCCTCATTTCTTTCGAAGAAGCCCTTAAGTAAATTGAATAACAGACTTTAACTTAAAATGAAACTATATGAGAAAAATTCTACCCATTATCTTATTTTTAATGACTTTTACACATGCCCGGGGACAAACCTGCGCGCCAGTTCCAGCACCGTTTTTACAGTCATTTAGTAGTGGAGCACTTCCAACATGCTGGATCAGCCAGAACCCTTCTTCAACCTCTACGAATGCTAACGTTAAGTGGAAATTTTCCGGATCAGCCGGATATGGAGCCACCGGAAACGGAGGGAAGCCTGCCGGAACTTTTGCATGGGTTGATGCGTCTTCCCCTTTTGCAGATGAACACACCATTGAACTGATAAGCCCTCAGATCAACTTAGCAGGTTTAACGAATCCTTATATCAAATTTGAATGGTTTAAAGATCATTTGACCGGACTCAACGGTACAGTGCCTGCAGCTGACAACAACCAGCTGAAACTTGCTGTAAACAACGGTTCCGGATGGATACAGGTATGGTCAAGTGACATCAATTCTCCCGAATGGAGAACTGTGGGTGTTCCTCTGGCAGCCAGCTATATAGGAGCAACCATTCAGCTAAAATTTACAGTGGATAAAGATGTAGCAGGAAACGGCGATTTTTATGATGATGTACTATTAGATGAAGTTCAGGTAATACAAGCGCCTACCTGCTTTGAACCTGTTACTTTGCCTGCTTCCAATATTGCACCTACTTCTGCAACGCTGAACTGGACGGCCCCGCTTGCACCAGCACCGGCACCAGCCAATGGATATGAATATTATTACAGTACCAACAGTACTCCTCCAGCAGCTGCAACACCAGGCACACCCAATCCCGGAACAAGTGCTAATATCAGTTCACTTACCTCCGGAGCTACCTATTACTGGTGGATAAGATCTGTCTGTTCTTCGACGGATAAATCACCATGGATTGCAGGGGCTCCTTTTACTCCAGGGCAAATTGGAGGTGGTACAGCTACTCATGCTTTTTTACCTGTATATTCCTGTTCAGGGTTTAATTATTCCCAACAGATTTATATGGCATCAGAGATCGGAGCCGCTGTCGGAACAAATAATTACATAACAGCCATCAGGTTTTTTGTTTCCACAACTGCAGCGACCCAGGCTAATTACAATCAATGGGTAGTGTATATGGGAAACACGTCACAAGCCGATTTTGCAACCACTTCAAGCTGGATACCTACTCCATCTTTAACACAGGTATATTCCGGAACTTTACCGGCAATGGCAGCTGGTACCTGGGTTGAAATTCCTCTAAGCACACCATTCTTATGGGATGGCATCAGCAATGTCGTGATCGGTGTTGATGAAAATTCAACAGGAACATCATGTACCGCCAACTGGGGAAGTTATTCTGCAGGAAATAACCGTGGAATGATTTATTACAATTCTACAACTAATCCGGATCCTGCAAATCTTCCTACCGCAACAAGCAGATATGCTGTATTACCGAGGGTACAATTGACAGGGACAACGTTACCAAGTTGTACCAACACTCCTCCAGCCAATATTGCAGTCAATAATATTACAGCTACCTCAGCCAATGTTACCTGGACTGCAACAGCCAATGCCATGTATGTTGTAAGATACAGAATACCTCCTTCCCTTACATGGCAAACGATTAATGTAACAACTCCTTTTACCAATAATGTAACGCTTACCTCTTTAACTGAGCAGACTCAATATGAGGTAGAGATCGCAACCATTTGTGGAACGCAAGGGATATTTTCTACCCCTGTCAGTTTTACAACACCTGCGCTGACTTACTGTAATGCTGCAACAGCAACAGTTACGAACGGCTATATCAACAATATCACCATGATTGGCACTAATGTACCTTTAACCAGTAATAATTCAGGGCCAACAACGTATACGGATTATTCTACAGATCCTACGAAGACCATTACACTCCTGAGAAATTCAGTTAACAATACATTGTCTGTAGGGAGATCAATTATATCAGGAACTTATTCTACCAATGCATGGATAGATTTTAACGGAGATGGTATTTTTGATAATAATCCTACAACAAGTCCTGGAGGAGAAAGAATCATGAATCTTGGCTATTCAGGAACCACTCCTGTCACTGCTACATTTGATGTTCCTGCCAATGCTTATCTGGGAACAAGTAAAGTAAAAATGCGTGTCATTGTATATTCTCTCACTCCAGCCAATGCCTGCGGACCTTTAACCAGCAATGGAGAAGTAGAAGATTATTATATAAAATTTATAGATTTACAGCCTTGTACTACAGCTGCTCCTACGACTATTGCAGTGAATAATCTTACTCATAATTCTGCCTATGTATCATGGGTACCTACTGCTAATGCTACTTATGTTATCAGATGGAGACAAGGAAGTACAGGAGCATGGCTTCCATCTGCAACAGGACAGACACTTCCAGCAGGACAAAGCTTTTATACTATAACAGGACTTACCGAGCAAACCGGATATCAGGTACAAATTGCAACTATCTGTAATGGAAACCAGGGAGCTTTTTCTCCAAGCGTAAGTTTTACAACTCCCCCGTTAACGTATTGCAGTATGACAGGAACAGGGATTAACGATTATATTTCAAATGTGAAAGTTACCCCTGTCAACTTCCCGGTAATGGGCAACACTTCTGTTCAGACGAATTATATCAGTTACACATCTGCTGCTACACTTATTAATCTTGAAATCGGTTCTCAGGGAAATCAACTGTCGGTTTCTAAAGAATGGGCCGGAACTCAGTATGCCGATGCTGTAAATGCATGGATCGATTGGGACAGAGATGGAATTTTCACCGATGCTGAAAAAATAATGACTTCTGCTGCAAGCACAACCACTCCAATAACAGCAACTTTTGATGTTCCTTCAACAGGAGTCTATACAGGGCCTTTAACAACAACCATGAGAGTGATAATGAAACGAAACAGTGCACCTGCAATGTGTGCGGATGCAGCCAATGGTGAAGTAGAAGATTATGCGGTAAGATTAAGACCATGCAGTAATGCAACACCTGGAAATCCTGTATTTACAAATATTACCCATAATTCTGTAAATATCAACTGGACAACTGCTACTAATAATAATGCTTTTATTTTAGAATACAGACCTGTTACAAACCCTGTTTCCGCATGGGTACCTTTAAACCTGTCTGTTTTAGGAGGAAATCCACCTGTAACCATCAATGCTTTAACTCCTGCTACTACTTATGAGGTAAGAATTGCAGCGGTTTGTGGCGGTACAGGAATCGGAGTTTACACGCCTATTAAAACATTTACAACGAGATGTGATCCTACTCCACCATTTGTAACGATAAGTAATGTAACGTCAAACTCAGCTGTGATCATCTGGAATCCGGTTGTTCCGAGCGCCTCTTATATTTTAAGATGGCGGGAAGTAGGTACCGGCCCATGGAATACTCCAACGATTCCTCAACCACCGGCAAATTCATACACGATTCAAAATCTTGATTCATTCAAAACATATGAAGTACAGGTTGCCAATATCTGTAATGGAGAAACAACAGCCAATCCGTGGTCTAATCCAAAAGTATTTACCACAGAAAGAATATGTGAAATTCCTCCTCCGGGGCTTATGATTACTCAGATAATGCCAAC
The DNA here is from genome assembly GCA_965720825.1 of uncultured Chryseobacterium sp. GTDB lineage: Bacteria > Bacteroidota > Bacteroidia > Flavobacteriales > Weeksellaceae > Chryseobacterium. The sequence goes on from CBFQYI010000068.1 coordinate 10,381, forward strand.
AACGGCAGAAGTTGTATGGGATCCTTTTCCTGGAGCTACTTATATACTGAAGTACAGAAAAGTAGGAATTCCGAGCTGGACAGAGGTTGTAGTTTCTACGAATACTTACACTATCACAGGTTTACTGGAACTTACTAAATACGAAATGCAGGTAGCCAATATATGTAACGGAGTACCGGGAAATTTTACAAAACTGTATTATTTCACAACTCCTACGGTCATCTACTGCCCGATGTCAGCAGCTAACTCTACGACGGAATTTATTTCAAAGGTGACCGTGAAACCTAATGGCAATAAGGAAATGATTAATGAATCTCTGACATCTACTTATTCAGATTTCACAGGAAATCCTTTAAAATTCATTGAATTGATTCAGGGATCAAAGGGTAATCAGATTACTATTGACAAGACTTTAGGTTCAGGAACTAACGCTGGTGTAGCAGTCTGGATCGATTTCAACAGAAACGGAGAATTTGACATTAATGAAAGAATTCTGGCTGACGGACCTAATGGAAACCCAACAGCAAGTACTACTTTCTCTGTTCCTGACAATGCCTTCATAAGCATGACAGATTATAAATATGTGGTGATGAGAGTCGCTTTACAGAAGGATGGCATTCCTGTGAACTGTACAAATTTCAAAGATGGTGAAGTAGAAGATTATACAGTCAGAATTTCAAAACAAGCCGTACCGAACTCTCTAAATCAATCAGATATCCACATTTACCCCAATCCTGTAAGCTCCGTATTATATGTGAAAAATATAAGCTTCAAAGCTCAATATAAAATTTACAGTGCTGCCGGAAGATTGATATCCAGTGGAATCATCCTGAACAATGCTATTGATGTCAGCAATCTGATCCATGGAATGTATATGATAGAGATAGAAGATGGAGGGATAATCGTTCAGAAGAAATTTATAAAAGAATCCTAATCTCTTTTATCAATGAAGCTTCAATTTTTAAAATCAAAATTATGTAATTCATGAAAAACATTATATTCATTTTATTATTCATTTTATTAGGCATTCCTGTTTCCGCTCAAAGAGACACAGATCACTGGTTTGCTCCTTATTATGCTTCAACAAGTTATACACAGGCATTATACCTTTCTACTGACTCTGCCACACCTTTTGTTGTTACAATTAACAATAACAATACTCCGATTGGCACTGTCACAATCAGTAAAAATGCCCCGCAAACCTTTGTCGTACCCATTTCTGCTATTGCCGCCAATGTTACATCAGACGCTTACAGTGTTATCAACAAGGGGTTGCATGTGCAGGGGACAAAACCTTTTTACTGCTCATTAAGAATAGTAAGCAACACAACGCACGCCGAAATTATAACCAGTAAAGGGAAAGCTGGGATTGGTAAGGAATTTTATGTGGCCGGAACTCCTACAACGTCATCACTTACCGGATATAATTTCACAGCAGGAATATTGGCCACTGAAAACAATACCGTAGTCACTGCAACCTGGAGTGGAAACGTAACGTTCTTTGGAGCAGCACCAGCCACTAATACACAGACTATTACTCTTAATAAAGGACAGTCTTTTATTTTTGCTGGTGGGCCTGGAACGGGTGGCCAGAATCAATCTGCCTTTATCGGAGCTAAAATTGTTTCTGACAAACCAATTACGCTTACCAACGGAAATGTGAACGGAAATTTCGGAAATAATACCGGATCGGGCTCTGATGCCATCCTTGACCAATCCGTACCTACAGAAAGACTTGGAAGTACTTTTGCCATGGTAAAAACCAGATCTTCCTCTGATGATCTGGAAGGAGGTATCATCATTGGAACGGAAGACCATACCCAAATATTCATTAATGGCTCTACTACGCCTATTGCAACGATCAACAGTGGTGATTTTTACAGGATCACAGGAAACAATTATGTACAGCAGGGAAATTCCGGACATTTTAATATGTTTATAACGACTTCAAAAAATGTTTATCTGTATCAATTGGTTTCAGTAAATAACAGCAGTGCTACCTGTGGTTACAACTATATTCCACCATTAAACTGTTTTTTACCCAGAAAAATTGATGAAATCGGAAAGATCAATGAAATGCCAACCGGAGCCGGAACAACAAGCACTGTCCCGAACGGAACTGTAGTAAAGCTGAATATTTTAACTGAAGCCGGAGCCAATGTAACAGTAAACGGAGCTCAGCCACTCGCTTCAGAAGGTCCTTTTCCCTTAACAGGTAATAACAGCTGGGTGACATATGCCATCCCCTCCATCACCGGAAATGTAACGGTTATTTCGGATAAAGCCGTAACTGCAGGGATTAATGGAGGATACAGCACGTCCGGATATGGAGGATATTTCGCAGGCTTCTCTTCTATTCCACTGATTGCCAAACAGACCGGAGAATGTATTCCTGGTATTGTTTTGGAAGTGGATGACAGCTATGACAGCTATCAGTGGTATTTGAATGACAATCCTATTACAGGAGCCAATGCGAATACTTACACTCCTTTGGTTTCCGGAAATTACACGGTAAAAATAGCAGTAGGATCATGTATTCCGGCCATCACCCCGGTTTACAAAGTCTTTACATGTCTTGAAGAGACTACCAAAGCAATGACTGTTTGTGAAGGTTATCAGTCTATAGTCCCTCAGTTTACCAATTCAACCCAAAGTTATGTTCCAGGTACAGTAACCATTCTCACCCCTCCGGCAAACGGTACAGCAACCATTGATCCGGCGGGAGTGATTACTTATGTTCCTAATTTCGGCTATATGGGTACAGATACCATTGTTTATAAGTTTTGTGGGAACAATCCTGACTTTACAGATTGTGAAC
>CBFQYI010000069.1:0-13152 GCA_965720825.1 uncultured Chryseobacterium sp.
TCCACCATACATTTGCTGAAAAAATAAGAAAACAAATACTTATCAAATAAATTAACCAAACATTAAAAATTCAAAACAATGAGCACATTACAATTAAAAGACGGAACAGAAATTTTTTATAAAGATCAGGGAGAAGGACCAGTATTAATGTTTCACCACGGCTGGCCATTATCATCGGACGATTGGGATGCACAGGTAATTTTCTTCCTTCAGAGAGGTTACAGAGTGATTTCGCACGACAGAAGAGGCCACGGTCGTTCCAGCCAGAATATTTACAATCACACCATCGAGCAATATGCTTCTGACGCTGCAGAATTGGTTGAATTCCTTGACTTGAAAGATGTCGTTCACATTGGTCACTCTACAGGAGGTGGTGAAGTGATCCGTTACGTTAACAAATATTCTAACGGAAGAGCAAAAAAAGCAGTTTTAATCAGTGCCGTTCCGCCTGTAATGGTAAAAAGCGAAAACAATCCTGACGGTGTTCCTATGGAAGTTTTTGATGGTATCAGAGAACAGACTCTGAACAACAGAAACCAGTTTTATTTTGATTTGACTTTCCCTTTCTACGGATACAACAGAGAAGGAGCTAATGTAAAAGACGGGATACAAAGAAACTGGTGGAGACAAGGAATGATGGGTGGAATTGTGGCACATTATGACGGAATCAAAGCATTTTCCGAGACTGACTTTACTGAAGATTTAAAAGCTGTGGATATTCCTGTTTTGGTTCTTCACGGAGAAGATGACCAGATTGTTCCCATCGATAACTCTGCCATTAAATCTGCAAAACTGTTGAAAAACGGAAAACTGATTACATATCCGGGTTTCCCTCACGGAATGCCTACTACGGAGCACGAAACCATTAATAAAGATCTTTTGGAGTTTATTGAGGCTTAATAAAGAAATATATAAAAAGGGGAATCGAAAGTGATTCCCCTTTTTTATAGTATATTACTTGCCTAAATTTATGAATCTTTAAATGAGTATTCATCATACACTGTATCGATAAGCTGATCAGAATTGATATTCCGTGAGAAAATCGGATAATGAAAACGATCCAATTTATTAAGAATACGGATAAGCTCCATCTTCTCGTAATAATTCAGATTTCCCGCAACAATATTGGTAGCATGACGAATTTTTTCCATTTGGTTGCCCAGAATCTGCAATCCTCTTTCAGTAATCCGGATCAGCTTACTTCTTTTATCCTGATCAGAGTCTGTCTGCTCAATAAGTCCCTGACGCAAAAGTCTTGCAATGATCAGCATACCTACAGGCTTATCATGAATATTTCTTTTGATAAGAGCCATTTTTGTCATCTCGCCAAAAGCCTTAAGATTAATCAGATAAATAAAGTCTTCCTGGGTTGAAAACTCAGAATCTGAGATGGCAGATTTTGAGTAGGTTTTTGCATATCGGTTAAGGTGAACGAGCAAAGTACTTATAGCACTTTCCGGTGTTCTCCCATTCTCCTTACCTTCCCAATACGGTTCCTGAACATGGTTTGCTTCTGGATTTTCCTTATCAGAAACCCATGCTTTAAAGCCCTGAATGGTTTCCGGGTAAACATCGGGAGAAACCTGGACCTCATTTTCAAATTCCTGCAACAGGTCCATAAAATCTTTAATAAGCGTATAATTCATTTCTCTAAAATAGTTTACAAATATACCAAAACCATACAATATATAACCAAAACTTTATCAATAGGATGAATATCACTATTATTCACATGCAAGCTATTTGATGTCAGTTCAACGAGCTTCATTATTCTGAACAGCCATATGGGCGTTTTTTCCATTTGCTTATGGAAATCACTTTTCCTTTAATACGGTATAATAATTGTTTAAAAATAAACTGAAGTAAAATAATTGTATGGATCACATAGAAACAACACCAATAGATTTAATAAGAGATAAAACTTTTATTGATAAGTACTTCAATGTAATCATAAAAAGAGAGTTGAAAGTAGACATCAATGTGAGCAACGAATATATTGTTGCACAAAACATTATTTCCAGAAAATTAATTCTGGTTAAAACCTTTTCCGAGTCTGTCATGGAAAATCCCGAACTGTATGTTTTATTGGTTTCTTTAATTCACGATGTTAATACCCGTATTTTAACAAAGGATCATATTATTAAAACCCTTGAAAAAAAATAAAAGATCTCTCAGGGTTTTGAGAAATCTTTTATTTATTAGTCGTGTAAATGAGGTTTTATACCTGTTCTTTTACATGTTTTGCTACCATCGCTTCAAGATCATCAAGATCAAAAGGTTTTGAAACATAATCATCAGCTCCTGCTTCCGATGCTAAAGCAACAATATCACTATTTGCGGTAACGTAAATTACAGGAATATGTTTAAATGCTTCGGTACTTTTGAGAAGTTTTGTAGCTTCTACTCCGCCTATTTTTGGAATCCAGTTATCCATCAGGATAACATCCGGCTGATAGTCTGCCACTTTTTCGAGGATGTCGTGTGAAGTCTCAGAGATCTTCACATCATACCCGTTTTCTTCAAATATAATGGTGATCACTTCTAAGATCGCTGTCTCATCATCAAAAATTAAAATTTTCCTTTTACTCATATTATGTAGATTATTTTATTCTTAAATATTACAATTGTTTTATATAATTTGCCAAACCAGCTGGCGTGATAATTAAATCATATTCAATTTCTTCTATAGCATGTTCAGGCATAAATTTTATTTCCGCGGTTTCAGGATCCTGAATCCAGACTTGCCCGTTATTTTTTTTAATATAGCTCAATCCTTCTACCCCATCAGCATTAGCTCCTGATAAAAGAATACCTATTAAATTTTTCCCATAGATTTCTGCCGCAGACCTGAATGTAACATCTATAGATGGACGGGAATAATTCATTTTTTCAGAGCTGTCCAATGACATCCATTTTGTATTCTCAAACAATAGATGATAGTCAGCAGGAACAATATATATTGTATTATCTTCAACCATTGTTTTATCTTCTACCTCTATGACCGCTATTTTCGTAAACTGCTGCAATAAAGTCCGCAAAACATCTCCAGATTGAGCTTTGCGGTGTATCACAAGTACAATGGGAACAGGGGTTGTATTATCCAGCTTTTTGACCATTTCAATAATGACCTGTAAGCTTCCTGCTGATCCTCCTATTACAATTAATTCAATATCTGTCTGTGATTTCATGGCAGTACTTATTAATGATGATCAAGCTTTTTCCAGATTTTCTGGTCTTCCAGCTGATGATAATTCTTTTCTATCGTAGAAAACCTAAGTGTTTCTTTTGCTCCCAGAGCAAGGAATCCTAAATTTTCCAGACTATTATCGAAAAGCCTGAATACCCTCTCCTGCAGCTCTCTATCAAAATAAATCAAAACATTTCTGCAGATAATCAGCTGAAAGCTATTGAAAGAACTGTCCGACACCAAATTATGAGTAGACAAAATAAGTTTTTCCTGCAAGCTTTTATCAAACTTTACACTGTCATAATTGGCTGTATAATAATCAGAAAAATCTCTTTTCCCTCCTGAAAGCATATAGTTTTCAGAATATAATTTCATCTGATGTAACGGAAATACTCCTGCTCTGGCTGTCTCGAGAACAGCAGGATTCAAGTCTGTTCCATAAATCAGAGATTTATGATAAAGGCCTGCTTCTTTCAGTAAAATAGCTATGGAATAGGCTTCTTCTCCTGTAGAGCATCCTGCAATCCATATTCTGATCAGCGGATAAGTACCCAATTGTGGCAGAACCTTCTCCCTCAATGATTTAAAAAAAGAGGGATCCCGAAACATTTCTGTGACATTTACCGTAACTTCTTCTACGAAACGCTTTAAATATTCGCCATCATTCATGATGGTATATCTAAGTTCAGCAAAGCTGGTAAACCGGTCTAAAAGACATATCCGATTGACTCTCCTTTTAAACGAAGCCCTGCTATAACCGGAAAAGTCATAGCCATACATTTCATAGACATCGTTGATCAGATATTCTATTTCTTCATCTTTTACGATACTTGGTTCCAGCATTTATGAAAAATTTTCTATTGCCATCATTAGAAGATCTACATCAATTGGTTTTGAAACGTAATCATTAGCTCCTACCTCAATACATTTCTGACGGTCCTCGGGCATTGCCTGCGCCGTAACAGCAATAACAGGAATATCTTTAATTTCAGGAGTATTTCTAATTATCCTTACCGCCTCATATCCATCTATTCCAGGCATCATCATATCCATAAGCACCACTGAAAACTCAGGATCAGCCTTTAGCATATCCAAAGCTTCCTGGGCCATTGTAGAGGTTTCAACTGCATATCCACGAGCCTTAAGGGTGAGTTTCAATGCAAATATATTACGTGAATCGTCATCCACAATTAAAATTTTCTTACTCATCAGAATTTTATCTGTTTAACTTTCATATAACCAAACGCGAAGCAGAGACAAAAGCTGATCAATATCTACAGGTTTCGAGATATAATCTGAAGCTCCTGCCGTAATGCATTTCTCACGTTCTCCAATCATTGATTTTGCAGTTACCGCTATTATAGGCAGCTTTTTAAAGGCAGGCATTTTTCTTATCTGCTTTATAGTTTCATACCCATCCATTTCCGGCATCATCATATCCATTAAAATAACATCTATATCAGGATTGTGATGAATTTGCTCAAGGGCATGCTTTCCATCCATGGCTACAATTACTTCAACTTTATATTTTTCCAGTGCTTTTGTCAAAGAAAAAATATTCCGTACATCATCATCAGTAATCAGGACTTTTTTACCACTCAGAACTTCTGTTAAAGACCCGAGCATTCTACCTGTATTATTTTCTGCTGAATTATTTTTTTCTTCCACCAGATGCAGAAAGAGCCCTACTTCATCTAAAATCCTTTGGTATGAGTGTGCAGTCTTTACAACAATTGAATCTGCGTATTGCTTTATTTTAAGTTCTTCTTCTTTAGATAAATGATGTTCTGTAAAGATGATAATAGGAAGGTTTTCCAGTCCTTCATGGCTTTTAATAGATTCTATTACGTGGTAATCATTTCCTTTTGTGCTTCCAATATCCAGAATAACGCAGTCCACAAGATCAGAAGTGAGTGCTTTCACGCTGTCTTCTACTGTATGTTCTACTGATAAAGAAATATTAAAATTACTCAGAAAATAAGACAATGCACTGGCATGTTTGGCATTTTCTTCTACAATCAGAACTTTTTGAGATCCTTTTTTTAAGGCTTCTTCGATCTTTCTGAATACATCTGTCATTTTATCCAATGCTACCGGCTTATTGATAAAGTCTACCGCCCCTTTCATAAGGCTTTCCTTTTGAAGATGAAGAACAGACATCATATGAACCGGAATATGTTTGATATAAGGATCAGATTTCAGTTCATCCATTACTTCCCAGCCATCTTTTACAGGAAGCTGTACATCCAGTAAAATGGCATGGGGATGGTATTTAAGAGCTGCTGAAAGTGCATGATCTCCTCTTACCACCACCACTGCTTTATAGTTTTGCAAGTGTGCATATTTCAATAGAGCCTTTGCAAAATTGATATCATCTTCAATAATCAAAATAACTTTGTCTCCTTCCTGAATGTTTTCTCTGTCGTCTGGTACATCTTCCGGGATCTCAAGTGTATTTAAAGTCACTGCCCTTACTTCACCATCATCAAGAATATTCTGAATTTCTTCCACATCTTCACGGATCACTTCTACAAGATCCTGATCTGTTTCAGAATGAGCAATTTCTGTTACGGCATGTACGGGAATGATAAAGCTAAACTCACTTCCCTTATCTACCTCACTTTTCAGAACCAGCTCACCTCCAAGAAGCCTGGCGATTTCACGGCTTATAGAAAGCCCCAGACCTGTTCCTCCAAATTTTCGTTTGGTAGATCCGTCGGCCTGCTGAAATGCTTCAAAGATAATTTTTTGCTTATCCTCCGGTATTCCGACACCTGTATCTTTAACTGAGAATATAACAAAATCAGGTTTATCAGAATGTTTTTTGATATGTAAGCCTATACTTCCTTTAGTGGTAAATTTTAAAGCATTAGACAGTAGGTTTCTTAAGACCTGATCAATTCTAAGGCGGTCACTTTCGATAACTCTCTGAACATCTGCTTCAATCTTAATATTAAATGGAAGATCTTTCTCCTGAAAAACAGGATGGAAAAGACTCTTTAAATCTTTTACAACTTCTTCAATAATCACGTCCTGATATTCAAGAGTCATTTTACCGGATTCTATTTTGGCAAGATCCAGAATTTCATCAATAAGGGTTAATAAACTTGTACCGGAACTATGAATTACTTTTGCAGATTCCACTTGATCTTCATTAAGATTTTCCTCCGGATTTTCCGTCATTAATCGTGATAAAAGAAGAATTGAATTTAGTGGAGTCCTCAATTCATGAGACATATTGGCTAAAAATTCAGATTTGTATTTAGTGCTTAATGCCAGCTCCTCAACTTTTTTCTGAATCTCATTATTACGTTCTGCAATCAAATGATTTTTGTCTTCCAGCAATCTTGAGCGCTCTTCCAGCTCAGCATTAGCCTGCAGCAATTCCTCCTGCTGTACTTTGAGTTCTTCTTCCGAAGCCTGAAGTTTCTGTGTTTGTGCTTCAAGTTCCGTATTCAGGTTTTCAAGTTCAGAGTGCTGAACCTGTAATTCTTCAGACTGAGCCTGGGTTTCTTCTAGTAACTGCTGTTCTTTTTCCCTGCCTTTTGCGGCGCTCAGGGCAATTCCTATATTCACACAGCACTCTTCAAAATAATTTATTCTGTCTTCATCAAAGTTAGAAGTGGAACCAAGTTCCAAAACTCCTATGATGTGACCGTCTGCAAAGAGCGGAAGTAATATAATACCATAAATTTTAATCGTACTGCTGGCGAAAGTTACCACAAAGTCATCTTCGTGAAGATTATTGTAGACCTGTGTTTTGGTATTCACAAAAGTCTGCCCCACCATTCCTTCTCCTGGCTCAAAAGCTTTTTTCATATTAGATTCCAGTCCGAATGCTTTATTAAGCTTTAAAATACCTTCATCATATAAATACAGCGAACCGTTAATACAGTTTCCATATTCAATCAATTGCACTAAGGCTTTATTAGAAACCTCCTGTACAGATTTATTTCCTACCAGTGATTCATTCAGCAAAGCAAGACCTTTCTGACGCCAGTCGCTTTTATTAATTTTCTCAAAAGAGGTTTTGAGAGATTCTGTCATATTATTCAGAGATTCAACAAGGTCTCCGAGATCATCCTGAGCATTATCCACTACTCTTTCACTGTAATCACCGTTAGCTACTCTGTTGGCAATTTTTTGAATAGCACTTACACGACGCGTTGTTTCTTCATCCTTCTCCTTAAGCATCTTTTCCAGTTTATCTCTTCGGATAAGATCTGCGCGCATTTTTATATAGAAAAATGTAGTTACAACAACTGCGGCAATTGCGGAAAAAATGATAAATAGAACCGTTGTACCGGATGAACGGTTAAGATCCTTATTTTTAATCTGCAGCTGGCTTTCTTCGTATTGTACAAAATCATTAACAATTTTCCTGGATTGATCCATATAGGCCTTGCCTTCAATAATCTGCTGTTGAGTCATTATAATACCTCTTCGTCTGTTCTCAACCAGATGCTTCAGATTATCCATTACCTTATCCACTGCAGCTTTTAGACCAGCAAGTCTTTGTAATTGATTCTGATCCTTGATATCCAATGATTCGGCACGTATCAATGCTTTAGGATATTCTCTCAATCCCCTTTTATAAGGTTCAAGAAAGTCTTCCCTTCCAGTCAGCTGATAACCTCTGTTTCCAGTTTCTGCATCCAGTAAAGCAACCAGCACATCTTTCACTGCTGTCACAGAACGTCTGCTTTTAGAAAGGTTCTCCCTATGATTCATCTGGTTTTGGATACTCCAGTAAGAAGCCAATGAACTGGCTATTAAAATCAAAAGAGAAAATCCTACTCCAAATTGAAGATTTCTTATTATTTTTTTAGGCATTCAAATTAATTTAGTGGTAATGTGAAATAAAAAGTAGAGCCTTCATTTACGATACTGGAAACTCCAACACTTCCATGGTGCTGTTTGATGATTTCAGAACAGATGAACAAGCCTATCCCCATTCCCTGAAACTGTAGTGAAGATTCTTCTACACGATAGAATTTTTTAAATACAGCATCCTGTTTAAAATCAGGGATTCCAATTCCAAAGTCGGTTACATTCACTCTTACTTCTCCAGCTTCTTCATCTACAAAAGTACTCACAATAACCTGGTTATTATTGGGTGAATATTTGATCGCATTTGTCAGAAAATTGATAAGTACCTGCTCTATCCGGATTTCGTCTAAAGGAATTAAAATATCAGGTTTTGTTCCATGGCGTTCGATCTTTACCTGCTGCTCATCATGGGTCTGTAAGATGGTTTCAATCGCATTACTGATCAAATTTTCGAGGTTAACAGGTTTTTTATTAATTTTCAGCTTGCCATTTTCTATTTTAGAAACATCCAGCAGATCAGTAATCAATGTATTCAGTTTCTCAATCTGCCCCTGAACTTTCATTACAAATCCCGCCTCAGAACTTTCTTTATCCAGCTTCAACTTTCTATCCAATAACTGCACGTATGCTTTAATGCTCGTTAGAGGGGTTTTCAGTTCATGGCTTGCGATGCTTAAGAATTCATCTTTTTCTTTTTCAACTTTTTTCTGATCATCAATATCGGTAAAAGTTCCCACCCAGTTTTTAATACGATCTTCATCGTACACGGGCGTTACTCTAAGCAAATGATAACGGTAATTTCCTGAAATAACGTTCTTAATTCTAATTTCCAGTTCAAGAGCTTTTCCTTTTTTCCTGCATCTTTCAAATTCTTCTCTGATATCGGGGTCATCCGGATGTATTTCAGGAAAATGCTGCTCAGAGTCTGAATATTCGTACCATTTACCATTTACGAAATCAACAGCTCCTGATTCATTCAGAATAAATGCAATTTGTGGGAGCGATTCGAGCATTAAATGAAAATGGTCTATCTGAGACTTCATCGTCACTTGTGACTCGCGTCTTCCTTTAACCTCCAGTTCAAGATTCTGCTGGGTCTTTTCATGGCTATATTCTGCTCCTGAAGATTGTAGAAGGTTTTCACCTTAAGCAAAAGGATCTCAGGATCCACAGGTTTGGTTACATAGTCTTTAGCACCTGAAGCGTAGCCTTGCGTTATAAATTTTTTGTCTGTGTTGACAGCCGATAAAAATATAATGGGAACTTCTTTTGTTTTACTATAATCTGCCAATGTTTCCGCCACTTCAAAGCCATCCATATCAGGCATTTGAACGTCCAGAATAATAAGGGCGTAGTCATTTTTGAGAGCTTTTCCAAGAGCCTCTTCACCGGAATTGGCTGTTTCCACTTGAAAGTCCTTGGATTCAAGTAATTTTTGAAGTGAATAAAGATTGCTCTGATTGTCATCAACAATTAAAATCATAGAAGTTAAAATCAATAATTAGTTACAGATATTTAAACCTCAAAAATACTCACAATATTTCAAAACATAGCAATTTTTAAGGGATTATGAATAAGTATTTCATACCACATTTTACTATTGAAATAGGAATGATATAAAGATTGAAAGGGCTGATAATATCAAAAAGGGTCTGCATAGTCTCAGAAAAACCAGATCTATGAAAAAAACGACAATTCGTATGAATATTGAGGAACATTCTGTATTCTTTCGTGGGCGAAAATATTAATTACAAGCTAAAGAGATTATTTTCTGAGAGGCTAAGCATTCGTATTATTATTTTCAGATTATAAGTGGGAAGGTAAAGCGGAATATATTTATGAATACGGAAAAGAATGTATTGAAAAAATCGGGAGTAAAATCAAAATTTTGGGGATCAACTTCTTTATTGACAAACTCTATGAATGAGGTGAAATTTTATATTAGGTCAGGATATCAATTTTGTAAAGATAAAACGCACCAAAGTATAGAATACAAATAAACTATATTAAACAATAAATGACCAGAACTCCTAAAGTTCTGGTCATTCATTAAACTAACCTTAATTTGTTTTCTTTCTCCATTCGGCTTTTACATCTTCCGCAGCATCTTTTGTTTTTTCCCAAGCCTCGTCTGCTTTATCTTTAATATCATCCCACGTATCAGAAATATTGGACTTTACTCTTTCCAGCCAATCTTCCTGAGTTGCCTCTTCATCATTATTTCTTTTTTCGTTGATATAATCTCTTGCTTTATCCGCCAGATCATTCACTTTCCATTTTGCATCATTAGCTGCATTTTTTAAAGTATTTTCTGTTTCGTTTACTGCTTTTTCCGCTTTGTTGTAATCTGAATTATTCATAATATAATATTTAAGTATTTGGTATATAAATAAACAATCTTCATGCCTAAAAAACAGATACTATGTTAAAATATTCCCAAAATTAAAATTTGTAGAATTTTTTTAATGAAAATTTCACTTTTGCTTTCCACTGAGCCTTCTAATCATTCCTTTGAAGATAAACCCATGAAACGGCAGTACCATCAACCAATACAGTCTTCCCCAAAGACCTTTTGGCCGAAAGACAGCTTTTTGCCAGATCTTATTTTTGTAAATTTTAAACATCAGCCAGGCTTCTCCCGGAAGTTTCATCTCAGCCAGTAAGATGAGTTTTCCTTCTTTATGGTTGGCGTACAGTACTCTCCAGAAGTCCAGTGCATCGCCCTCTTTAAGATCTGTAGGATGTCTGCGCCCCCTTCTCAATCCAGGGCCGCCCACCAGTTTATCAAATAATCCTCTGATTTTCCAAAGCCCCTGCCCGTACCATCCATGGGTACCTCCCAATTCAAAAACACGATCCATACAAGCTTCCCGGTCATCATATTCTTCACTTCTAAGGTCTGTAAAACAACCATATTTCGGTACGTCCTGATATTGTTTTAATGTTGAATCAGTACGGCTGCTGATAAAGCTGTCTTTCCAGCTGGATATAATTTCATTGGCCTGAATTTTTGCAAGAGTCCGTTTCAGTGCTGTATCGTATGAAAACGGCTGAATGCCAGTAATTAATTTGATTTCAGTAAGACTTTCAGGACGGCAGACCACTTCTATTTTCATGCTTCCAACCAGTGCTTTTGCCAGATTATAAGAAGTTGAAGTAATAAAATAGAGCCAGTAGGAAGATAATCTGGGAGTCATTATGGGCAGTGTAAAAATTGTTCTTTTCAGACCTCTAACTTTCGCAAACTGCAACAACATCTCTTTATAGGTTAGCACATCATCACATCCAATGTCAAAGTTTTTCTGATAAGCAGTTTCTTTGAAGAGTACAAAAATCAGAAAATCCAGAACGTTGGCAATCCCTATCGGCTGACATCTGGTATACAGCCACCTTGGGGCTATCATGACCGGCAGTTTCTCAACAAGATCTCTGATGATTTCAAAAGAAGCGCTTCCTGATCCAATAATAATTCCTGCACGCAGAACAGTTGCGGGAACTTTGCATTCCATAAGAATTTTTTCAACTTCATATCTGGAGTTCAAATGTTTTGAAAGTTCTTTTTCATTCACCAGCCCTGAAAGATAGACAATATGTTTACATTGGGTTTTTTCTATATAACTAGAAAAATTAGAAGCACATTTTTTTTCTGAGTCCTCATAATCAGCGGAATTGCTCATGGAATGCATCAGATAGTAAGCACCCGTAATATCTTCAGGAATATTTTTAAGTGTTTCCGGCTTGAGAAAATCAACTTCAATGACTTCAATAAGCTGTTCACTGATATCCATATTTCTGGTAAAACGGCTAACGTCTCTGCAGCAACAGACCACTTTATATCCCTGCGCAGCAATTACACTGATCATTCTTTTACCAATATAGCCGGTAGCTCCTGTAAGCAGTATCTTTTCCATAATGATTGGATTTCCCAGGTTTATATCATTGTGTCTGCCTGATGCCATTATATTTTTTCTAAAAGATGGCCAAAATAGTCCTTTTTTTTGACAAGATAGCTTTCATTAACTTCATTGGGATCAATTTCGAGTGGAATTCTGCTATTGAGGATCATCTCACTGTTCTCAACCGATTTAATCTTGTCAGGATTATTGGTTAAGAGATTAATTTTTCTGATGCCCAGCAGATTCAGCATTTCCACAGCCACGTCAAAGTTTCTGGCATCAGCCGGAAGTCCTAGCTTGAGATTGGCCTCAACAGTATCCAGCCCCTGCTCCTGAAGTGCATACGCTTTGAGCTTATTAATAATTCCGATATTTCTTCCTTCCTGGCGGAGATAGATAATTACACCTCCATTTTCAGACATATATTTCATGGCGGCATCAAGTTGCTGTCCGCATTCACATTTTTTAGAATGGAAAACCTCTCCGGTAATGCATTCTGAATGAAAACGTACGTTAACCGCCTTATCAAAATCTGTATTTTCAGCTACCAGAACCAAATTTGGACTCCAGTCTTCTTCATTTTCTGAACATGCATACACATTGAATAGTCCATAATCTGTAGGTATTTTTGATTGTGCCTGTATTTTGAGCATAGGTTTAGAATTTAAAATTGAAATTTTATTTGTCGAAAGGATTTTTTTTATCCTGTTTCACCCAGATGAGCTTTGAGGTATCGTAGCCAATTTCCTGAGCTTTGGAGATAAACTTCTGTTTTATATTTTCAGGGATGTTTTTTTCACGGGAAAGAATCCACAGATAATCTAAATTTTTTCCTGCAATCAACGCATACTTATACTCTTCCAGAGCAACTACATTATATCCGGCATAAAAAGGCCCGAAAAAACTCACCTTCAAAGCAGCCACATTTTTTTCTCCTCTGAATTTAGCAGTGCCATTAGCAGAAACCCATTTGTTCTTTTTAAAATTGTAACCACTATTGACTACGTTTACATTTCCGTCTGCATTAAGGCTGTACTGAGCGATTGCATTATCAAGGTCTTTTTCAAAGCGATAATCGAATCTGGCAATTTCATACCATGTCCCCAAATATCTGTTGACATCAAACTGACTCACGGGCTGTGCTTTTTCAGGCATAGAAGAACAAGAAGCCAAAACGTTTAACAGCCCGAAGCTTAATAGTAAGATAAGAATGATTTTATTTTTCATTTTGAGTTATTT
>CBFQYI010000070.1:0-13093 GCA_965720825.1 uncultured Chryseobacterium sp.
ACAACATTAGGAATAGAAATATTTCTCATTGGTCCCGATCCTACCACGACATCAATCGTAGAGAATCTTGGTAAACGGGTACCTGGGTTTACAGCGTTTCCTTTATATAATATTCTTAAAAGGGCATCTTTCTGAATACTAGGTTCATAAATTGTATCACCGATTTTAAGACCTACCTGATCCAATCTCTGGAAGGCCAGTCCGGAATATTTATTGATTACATTCGGCACCGCAATAGGAGCCCATGTTCTCGGATTTACTTTAAGCGTTACAGTTCTTCCGTCTTTTACACGGGAACCTGGCGCAGGATATACCTGCAATACCTGGAATGGTCTGTACTTCGGGTCATAATTGGCACTGTCCACTTCATATTCCAGTCCTGTATCATCTAATATTTTAACGGCATCATGTACCGATTTATTTACAATATTGGGAACAGGAATTTCCTGACCGTGGTTAGTATGGTACTCCAACCAGCGAAATGTGAGCCATACCAGCCCAACGAAAACACCGATGGCTACTACTAAATTCAGTAAAACTTTCCAATTGAAAAGTGATTTAAGCATACTTAAAAATACTTTAATTATAACCGCAAATATAGCTAATAATTTTAGAATGGACTTTTTATTTAACACAATTCATTTTTGATTTTAAAATTTGCCGATTTCCCATATTGCATTGCATAAAATGATTAAATTTGCCTTAATTGATACTATATGGTTATGAATAAAAAAAGTGTTGCCGTAGTTATGGGAGGCTATTCTGATGAATACGTCGTTTCTTTAAAAAGCGGACAATTGATTTATGATTCTTTAGACAGAAATCTCTATGACGTATATAAAGTAGTAGTCCTTAAAGATGAGTGGTATTTTTTAGGTGAAAATGATAAAAAATATACCATCAACAGAGGAGATTTTTCTGTGACTTTAGATAATGGAGAAACTTTAAAATTTGATGTTTGTTTCAATATCATCCACGGAACTCCGGGAGAAAACGGAATTCTTCAGGCATACTGGGATGCCATTGGCCAAAAATATACAGGATGTGATTTTTACCAGAGTGCTCTTACTTTCAATAAAAAAGACACTCTTGCTGTATTATCAAAATACGGAATTCCATCTGCTAAAAGTATTTATTTAAGAAAAGGCGAAGACATCAATGTTGATGAAATTGTATCAGAACTTAATCTTCCATTATTTGTAAAGCCCAACCAATCCGGTTCTTCACTGGGTATTTCCAAAGTAAAAGAAAAGTCTGAACTGATTGCCGCTACTGAAATTGCCTTCAAAGAAGACAATGAAATTCTGATTGAAAGTTTCCTGGACGGTATGGAAGTTTCTGTGGGAGTTATTGATTTTAAAGGAGAAACTATTGTTCTAGGAATTACAGAAATAGTTCCTACCAATGAGTTCTTTGATTATGAAGCAAAATACGAAGGCGCTTCTGAAGAAATTACCCCTGCAAGAATTGACGAGAAAACCACTAAAAGAGTGGAGGAAATCGCCAAAAGAGCTTACAATTCATTAGGTATGAGTGGTTTCTCAAGAAGTGAATTTATTTTGATGGACGGGATTCCTTATATGCTTGAGATGAATACCAATCCTGGATTCTCTCCTGCAAGTATCCTGCCTCAGCAGGCAAGACATTATGGAATTTCCATTATGGATCTTTGTGGAAATGAAGTAGAAAAAGCACTTAATAAGTAAATATAGAAGTAAGAAATTAGAGGTTAGAAATAATAAATACATAGCTTTTAACTGATAATTTACCATTCAACATCATAACTCATACAACATGAAAATTGCTGTTTTTCCTGGGTCTTTTGACCCTATTACACTAGGACATTACGATATTATAGAAAGAGCGGCACCGCTATTTGATAAATTAATCATCGCTATCGGACAGAACTCTCAGAAAAAATACATGTTCCCTCTTGAAAAAAGAATGGAATTTATTCAGAACTCTGTTGCAGAATTTCCCAATGTGGAAGTAGATTCATTCGAAGGTTTAACGGTAGATTACTGTTTTGAAAAAAATGCTCAGTACATCATCAGAGGATTGAGAAACCCGGCAGATTTTGAATTTGAAAAAGCGATTGCCCATACCAACAGAACGTTAGCTCATAAAAAACTGGAAACCGTATTCTTACTGACTTCTTCTGGAAAATCATTCATCAGTAGCAGCATTGTAAGGGAAGTTATTAACCACGGCGGCGAATATGAACTGATGGTTCCGGACTCTGTGAGAGTGGAGAGATAAATATAAGTAATGAGCAATAAGTAATGAGTAATTTTGATAGGGTAGATTTTAATCAAATTTTCCGGGAAAGAACTAAAAGCTTTTCTATTGCTATCATTAAAACTCTTTCTTCATTACCTTTTTCGGATGACATTTCAATAATTAGAAAACAAATTATCAGATCTTCAACTTCTGTGGCAGCCAATTACAGAGCGGTATCCAGAGCAAGATCGGAGAAAGAGAAATTTGCTAAAATATGCATCGTAGTCGAAGAAATTGATGAAACTCAACTTTGGCTTGAAATTATTGAAGAATTAGAATATGTAAGTCCGGAAAAAATTTTACATTTAAAAACAGAATGTGAAGAACTTGTAAAAGTTATGACTACCTATAAGTTTAAATTATCTCAAATTTAAATGGCATAATTTTTATTACTCATTGCTCATTACTTATCATTCATAATATATGCACGAACAGTTCAATTTTGCGATAGAAGTATTGGGGACCATTGCCTTTTCCAGGTCCGGAAGTTTTGCAGCGATGCAAAAACGGCTTGATCCGTTCGGAGTGCTTATTATCGCATTTGTAACTTCTGTGGGAGGAGGAACTGTAAGGGATTTATTACTGGATATTCCTGTATTCTGGATGCATGATATCCTGATGTGTACCCTCATTCTGGTGACCAGTATTTTTTCAATGATATTCAAATCTCTTGAGAAAAACTTTAAAGTAACTTTATTTATCTTCGACAGCTTTGGGCTTGGCCTGTTCACCATAATCGGTGTACAAAAAGGATTAAATGCAGGAATTCATCCTATGATCTGTATTGCATTAGGAACTATAACCGGCTGTTTCGGAGGGATTATCCGGGATATATTACTCAATAGAATTCCATTAATTTTCAGAAAGGAAATTTATGCTACAGCATGTATCGTAGGCGGAGCAGTTTTTCTGTTGATGACCAAATATTCTGTACTATCTTATACTTTTGTACAGATTCTCACCATTCTCCTCATTGTTGCCATACGGACGCTTGCCGTAAAATACCACTGGCAGATGCCCAAGTTTTATGGCTATGACCATAATAATTCGGAAATGTAATTTAAAAGTCATTACTGTCCGATAAAAAGTTTAAATATATTGCTAACAGTAGATTCCAACGGGATCAAATCCAGCTCCAATGGGAGCTAACTGTTAATAGAATGTATTTGTTTTAAAATCATAGCTCCGGAGGAGCGACCTGTTAATTATCTTTTAATTTAATCATACAACAATGTTTGAAAGTATTTATTTACTCAAAAAAACCTTTAAAAAAACAAAAAGTCCTGACAAATCAGGACTTTTATATATGTATGTTTAAATTGACTAGAAGAATTTTCCTCTGTTTCTCATATTCGGATTATGCATATGCTTTTGCATGGTTGGCATTTTCAACTGATCTTTCATCATTTTGATCTGATCCGTCATCATTCCAGCACTGTCCAGTCTTTTTGCTTCTTCCAGCAACTTCTGTCCTTCCTGCTTTCTTCCTTTAGAAATAGCAGCTGCTGCAAGATTCAAAGTAGCCATTGCTCTGTCGTGTTTCATATTCAAACCGTATTCCAAAGCTTTCTTCATGAAAGGTTCCACTTTAGCAGGATGATCCTGAGCTTGTGTCAGTCCCAATAAATAGTGGAAATACCCGTACTGAGTCTTATGAAGCTGTCCTTTATAATCTGTAATTTTAGATAACCATTCTCCGGCTTTCTCCATATTTTGTTTTCTCAATTGCCAGAATGCCAATAGGATATACTCGTTTTTAAAGAAGAGTAAGATAGGAAATGCAGCTAGAAGAAAAACAACAATACCCCATCCAAGATTTCTTGTGAAAATCATCATATAAAGTCCTAACAGGATAAGAACTGCTGCTACTGCAATTTTTATGTATTTATTCATTATTAAATTTTAGAAGTGCAAAGATAATAAATTTAGAGCTTAAAGTTCAAAAAGTCAATTGTGAATGGTCAATTCGCTACGCTTGTTAATTTTTGTACCTGTGAGAAATTCACGATTCACTTTGCGACGCAAAAATTCACTATTGACACTTATTCTTCTTTTCTAATTTTTTCAAACGTCTGGAAACAGAAATCATAGCCGTTCTTTTCATCTTTATCATGACAGATTTCATTGGTCATTTTCCAGGTTTTAGGATCTATTTTCGGGAAGAATGTATCAGCCTGAAGATCTGCTTTCACCAAAGTAACTTCCAATCTGTCCACAACATCCATAGTTTGCTCATAGATATTTCCTCCTCCGATAACAAAAACTTCTTCATCAATCTTCTTAGCAAATTTCAATGCTTCTTTGATGCTTCCTACGATAAGAATTCCTTCCTCAAACCAGTCTTTCTTTCTTGACACAACAATGTTGGTACGGTTTGGAAGAGCTTTTCCAATACTTTCATAGGTCTTTCTCCCCATAATAACCGGATGCCCTGAAGTAATATCTTTAAAATGTTTCAAATCTTTGGGAAGATGCCAAAGCAACTGGTTTTCAAAACCAATTTCATTTTTCTCTCCCATTGCCACCACTATTGTTGTCATTCAAATAATTTTTTACAAAATTAGCACATAATTTGTATATTTGGTTAGCACAAAAAATTTAAAAAAATAAACTATGAAAAATAAAGGATGTCTGGGTGCAGGAACCATTGGTATTGCCCTTCTTATTATTGTTGCTATTCTATTCTTCTGGGGAAAAAGCGGATATAACAGCTTTGTCAACAAAGAACAGACGGTAAACGCAAAATGGTCTAATGTAGAGACTGTGTATCAGAAAAGAGCGAACCTTATTCCTAACCTGGAAAGAACCGTAAAATCGTATTCAAAATTTGAGCAGGAAACTTTAACACAAGTTGTGGAAGCTCGTTCTAAAGCAACTTCTATCAATATTGATCCTACGAATATGACCGAAGCTGATCTGGCAAAATTCCAGGCAGCACAAGGAGAATTATCAGGTGCATTAAGCAGATTGATGGCTGTAGTAGAGTCTTATCCTAACCTAAAAGCAGATCAGCAGTATATCAACTTCCAAAGAGAATACACTGCTATCGAAAACAGTATCAGAACTGAAACGGTTTACTATAATGATGCTGCGAAGGATTACAACACTTCCATCAAGACTTTCCCGAATAATATTCTGGCGAATTTCACCAACTTCAAAGAAAAACCTTATTTCAAAGCTGACGCAGGTGCTCAGAAAGCCCCTGAAGTATTCAAATAATAATGGGTAATTTCCTAACAAATCAACAGATCGCTTCCCTTGTGGAAGCGATTCAATCTGCGGAAGATCATTCTACGGGAGAGATCAGGGTGCATATTGATTCCAACACGGAAAACCGTAATGCCAGGACTGCATTTGATGTTTTCAAAAAACTGGATATGGATAAAACAGCAGACAGAAATGCAGTACTTTTCCATGTCAATTTTGAACAAAAATATCTTACCATCATTGGAGATATTGGAATTCATGAAAAAGTAAGACAGTCTTACTGGGATCATCTTCACGATTATATCACCGCTGAATTTGCAAAAGGAAATTATTACCAGGCGCTGAAAAGTGCCATCCTGGAAACAGGACTCGAACTCAAAAAACATTTTCCTGTAGAAGGAGAAAACCCAAACCAACTCCCAAATGAAATTACGTTCTCTTAAAATAGTATTTTCATTTTTATTACTCTGCTTTTACACTTTTGTATCAGCACAATACACTATTCCCGAAAAGCCTTCCGTACTCTATCCTGTTTTTGATGAAGCCGGATTGCTTTCCCAGCAGGAAAAAGATGCACTTAATAATAAACTGATCAAGTTTGCAGATTCTACCTCAACGGAAATTGAAGTTGTCATCATTCGCTCTACCAAAGGAGAAGATGTGAATTTTCTGGCAACCATGTTCGGAGAGAAATGGAAAATAGGAAAAAAAGGTGTTGATAACGGAGTGGTTTTTCTGATTGCCACAGAAGACAGAACCATGTCTATCCAGCAGGGACGAGCCGTAGAACAATATCTTACCGCTTCAGTAGCAGGACAGATTTTAGATTACATCGTTACTCCAAATTTCAAGAAAGGACTTTGGTACGAAGGGATCAATGGTGGAACCTCAGCTATTATGGAGGCTGTTGAAGGAAAATTCAAACCTGTAGCTACCGCGGCTCCTTCCGGTAATGGAAGTGCCTTTAAAGTTCTTATCATTGCTTTTATTATTTTCATCATCATTGCTATCCTATTTGGTAACAGAGGTGGCGGACGTGGCGGAAATAATGACGATGATGATGATGTGATTATCACCAGGAAAGGACGCAGAAATTACCCTGGCGGTTTCTTCCCATTCCCCGGCAGCTTCGGTGGAGGCGGCTTTGGTGGAGGAAGTTCCGGCGGAGGTGGCGGTGGATTCGGAGGCTTCGGCGGTGGCGGAAGTTTTGGAGGCGGTGGCGCATCCGGAGGTTGGTAAATTAACAAGTCAATTTAAAATTTATATAGAAATCAGATCATCACGATCTGATTTTTTTATTTAAAAACCTAAAATAACATCAATTCTTTAACTTTTCTTAATGTTAAATTGACTTTTAGATATTAAAAAATTAATAAAACCTCATAAAAACAACCTTTTATTCAATATTTTTTCCTTATATTTACTGAAAACAGGATTATGAAGAAGACGCTGGTAGTATTTGCACACCCTTATCTGGAGCACTCCAATTCGAATGTAGAGCTCATCAATTTCTACGTTCGCCACCAGCATTATACCCTAAGAGATCTTTACGAAGAATATCCTGACTTTCATATCGCAGCTTTCCGCGAAAGAAAGCGTCTTAAAAATTACGAACGTTTTGTTTTCCAGTTTCCCCTGATATGGTTCGGAATGCCTCCGCTTCTCAGATTATGGATCGATGAAGTTTTCGACAGAGACTGGCTTAAAGAAGGTGAACACAATCCTCTGGAAGGAAAAGAAGTCTATATTCTGGTAACCACAGGCGGAAAAGAAAGATCTTTCAGCAAAACCGGCACTTATCAATATACCATAGATGAACTCATCAGCGGACTTATTGTTTCATTAAAGGTTTTTAAAGCAGATATTAAGCATATCAAAATTGTCTACGAAGCAAGTAAGCTCTCTAAAAAAGAAATTATTTTACATAAAAAAGAATTTACAGAACTACTCAATCAATAGCATATGGAATCCAGCTTAGCGATGAACACATTAATTTTTCTGGGTGTAGCCATTATTATGGTTCCATTGGCAAGGAAATTAGGGTTGAGTTCTGTAATCGGTTATATTTTAGGAGGAATTATCATAGGTCCTTATGTCCTTAAACTTACGGGAAACAATGTCAACGACATTATGCATGCCAGCGAGTTTGGAGTGATCATGCTTTTGTTTTTGGTAGGTCTGGAACTGGAGCCCCGGAAATTCTGGGAAATGCGAAAGAAAATAATGGGTCTGGGACTTTCTCAGATGGCTCTTACCATTCTTCTGCTTTTCCTGGTATTCACAAGCGTAGGCTGGAGAGTAGATAAAGCCATTGCCATTGCCATGTGCTTTGCCCTATCTTCCACTGCCATTGTTCTGCAGACTTTACAGGAAAAAAATAATCTCAAAACCACCGCAGGAGAAGCTTCATTTTCTACTCTTCTGTTTCAGGATATTTCAGTGATTCCTATTCTGGCCATATTGCCTATTCTGGCCAATTATAAAGCCAAGCATCATGATAATGAAATTCAGATTCTGATCCAAAAACTCCCGGAATGGCTTCAGGCCGGAACCGTTATTTTTGGAGTAGCATTACTTATTTTACTGGGCCGATATGTCTTTGTTCCTTTCCTGCGTTATGTTTCAAAATCGGGCATGTCAGAACTATTGACCGCTTCCTCATTATTTCTGGTTATTGGAGTTTCGGAACTGATGGTTGTTATTGGGCTTTCTCCAGCACTGGGAGCTTTCCTTGCAGGTGTAATGCTTGCCAACAGTGAATTCCGTCATGAGCTGGAAGCACAGATAGATCCTTTCAAAGGATTACTTTTAGCTGTTTTCTTCGTAAGTGTAGGATCTACCATTAATTTTAATATTATTCAGAAAGATCCCTTATTTATCTTCAGTACTGTTTTTGCCGTGCTGGCTGTAAAATTTGTGGTTTTATATACCATTGGAAAATTTTTCAGGATAGATACTCCCCAAAGTCTTTTTTATGCCTTTGCCCTTTCTCAGGTAGGAGAATTTGCATTTGTACTGCTGAATTATGCATCAGATCTTTATCTTTTAGGACCTGAAATGAATGCACAGATGATGGCAGTTACTGCAATTACCATGTGTATCACCCCTATTCTTCTGATCATTAATGACAAATTTATTACTCCAAAATTTATCAAAGAAATTCCTGAAGAAGAGCATGATTATAATATTCTCGATAGCAACGTTACTCAAAAGAAAATCATCATTGTAGGTTTTGGGCATTTTGGAAGTACCGTAGGCCGCCTTTTAAAAGCCAATAAAATACCTGCTACCGTTTTGGATCGTGATTCTGACCGTGTAAAACTGCTCAGAAGCTATGGTTTTAAAGTATATTATGGTGACGCAACGAGAATTCCTATTTTAAGAGCGGCAGGAATTGAAGATGCTGAAATTCTGGTTTTATGTCTTGATGATCCGGATGATAATAAGTTTATAGCAGAGCTTGTCCGTGAACATTATCCTAACGTCAAAATTTTCGTAAGAGCCAAAAACAGGATTGATGCCTATGATTATCTGAACAATGGAGTCAATCATATTTACCGTGAAACACTAGGAACAGCCGTGGATATGGCTGTGGATGTACTTCATGAAACCGGAATGAGGAAATATGCTGCAAGACGTCTTGGCCAAAGGTTTATGGCCATTGATAAAGCATCTGTACGGAAGCTGGCAAAAATGAAGGAAAATGATGATGATATTACCCTGTTTACCACAAAAGAAATCCTCCAGCGTGAGGAGGATTTATTAGCTTACGATAATCTTAATTTTGATAATAAAAACTGGGAAGGTTCCTCATCCGCCGATGAAGAGGATGAGGAAGAATCCCAGGATTAGTTTATTGGATGTTTACGCTTCCACCACTGCTCTCGTCTTTTATCACACTCTTAAGTTCTCCTTTTTTCGAGATATCCACACTTCCACCGGATGAAGCACCTGCTTTCACACTGGAAACAGCACTTATGTGAACACTTGCTCCACTGGAAGCATCTGCTTCTACATCCTCAGCAATAACTCCTTTTGCAGAAACGCTACTGCCTGAAGAAGCACTTACGTCTACCTTTTTTGCTTTACCTGAAAGATCAAGAGTTGATCCTGATGAAGATTCAATATCAAGGTTTACGGCCCATATTTTCCCATCGAAGCTGCTGCTGCTGCTTACATTGATATCCATATCATTAGCTTCAAGATCTCCGGAAATGCTTCCTGCGCTTGATGCTTCGATATCTGTTTTTTCCTGAGTAAATTTATCTTTTACAATAATTCTCGCAGCTGAATCCGCAACAAGCTTATTAAAATCTTTTGTATAAATTTTAGCTGTCACTTTGCTGATGTTCATCACTCTGATCCCCGGCTTATAATGAATGTGCAGTTTTCCGCCATCATTTTCCACCAGAATTTCATCAATGATACTTTGTGGGGCTGAGATTTCAACTTTCTCAGTTTCAGATTTTATAATTTCTGCTTCAATGGCTTGTGAAACCTGAATTTCATCAAAATCTCCGTTAAATTCTTTATGTTGCATCGGGCCACTTTCTTTGCTCACTACTTTCTCTACCCAATTACTTCGGTCTCCTTCTCGGTCTCTGTTTCGGTTCTCATGTTTATCATTACATGAGGCTAATGCCGCTAAGGCTGAAAAAATAAATAAAGTCCTTGTTTTCATGCTTATTCCTTTTGTTAATTATTTTTGTTGGTTTCTTTAATTAAATGACAACTAATTTATAAAAAATATTACATTACATTTGAAAATACTGCAATTGTATGCAATACTGATTTTTCAGAAAAGGTATTTCCAAATTCAAAGGTACTTCACTGGTTCATTGTAAAACCCTCACAAAATGGGTTACATAAATACGTTCGCCAAAATACATTCTATGATGCAAGTTTTTAATATCTTTATGCTTTAATAACAACTATATTTATGAAGAATATTTCATCGGTATTATTAATTTCTGCCTTGGCGTTCAATCAATCTTGTACTACAATGAAACAGACCGATATTCTACAGGAGCTTCCTGCACCTGATCCCTCTTTATCTTCAAATCCTTTTATGAAGAAGAGTAAGCTTCAGTATGAAGCTCCGGAGTTTGACAAAATCAAAAATGAACACTTCAAACCTGCTTTTAATTATGGTTTAAAGCAACATGAAGCTGAAATTATAAAAATTGCCAACAATCCGGCTGCCCCTACTTTTGAAAATACCATCGTTGCATTGGAAAAAAGTGGTGAGGTACTGAGAAGAGCACAAATTGTATTCTCAAACCTTACCAGCGCAAATACGAACCCTACTTTGCAGGCTTTGGATGAAGAATATGCACCTATTTTTGCTGCTCATTCTGATAAACTGTACCTGAATGAAAATCTTTTTAAAAGAATACAATCCATCAAAGAAGATGGTCTGGATTCTGAAAGCAAAAGACTTTTACAATATTATAAGCAGAATTTTGAAATTGCAGGAGCTAACCTTTCTGCAGCTGATAAAGAAAAACTAAAGCAGCTCAATCAGGAACTGGCTTCTCTTTCTACTCAATATGCCAACAAATTATTGGAAGCAAGAAAGCAGGGTGGCGTATTTTTCTCTGATGCGAAAGAGCTTGACGGGCTTTCTGCAGATGAAATTGCTGCAGCAGCCGCTGATGCTAAAACCGCAGGACAACCAGGAAAATATCTTCTGGCTCTACAGAATACTACCCAACAACCTCTTCTTCAAAATTTAAAAAACAGAGCTACCAGAGAGAAGCTTTTCAAAGCTTCTTGGACCAGAGCTGAGAAAGGAGATGCCAACGATACGAGATCTACCATCGAGCAACTTGCTAAACTAAGATTAAAGAAAGCACAGATTTTAGGTAAGAAAAACTTTGCAGAATGGAAACTTCAGGATCAGATGGCAAAAACGCCTGAAGCAGCGACTAAACTAATGAATCAGATTGCTACTCCGGCAGTGGAAACAGCCAGACGTGAAACAAAAGATATTCAGGATCTTATTGATCAGCAGAAAGGAGGTTTCAAAGTAGAACCTTGGGACTGGAATTTCTATGCTGAACAGGTAAGAAAAGCTAAGTTTGATCTTGATGAAAGCCAAATAAAACCGTATTTTGAAATCACAACCGTTCTTGAAAAAGGAGTTTTCTTCGCTGCTGAAAAATTCTACGGACTGACTTTCAAAAAAAGAACAGATCTTCCTGTTTACCATCCGGATGTTGTAACGTATGAGGTTTTCGATCATGATGGAAAATCTATCGCTATCTACTATCTGGATTTCTATACAAGAGATTCTAAAAACGGTGGAGCATGGATGAGCAATTTTGTGGAGCAGTCTTATTTATTAGGAACAAAACCTGTAATCGTTAACTGCTACAATTATCAGAAACCGGCCCCGGGAAAACCTTCATTAATCAGTTATGATGATGTTTCAACCATCTTCCATGAATTTGGTCACTCTATTCACGGAATGTTTGCCAGCCAGAAATATCCTTCCCTTTCAGGAACCAATGTACCGAGAGACTTTGTGGAATTCCCATCTCAGATCAATGAGCACTGGGCTTTAGATCCTGTTGTTCTGAAGAATTATGCAGTACATTATGAAACAAAACAGCCTATTCCACAGGCTTTGGTAGATAAGATCAAAAAAGCATCTACTTTCAATCAGGGATACATGACTACAGAATTGGTTTCTGCTGCTGAACTTGATATGGATTGGCATACGGTAAGCAATGACAGCCAGTTTATTCCTGTTCTAGATTTTGAAAAACAATCTTTAGCAAGCCATGGATTCAATTTGGCAACGGTTCCGCCAAGATATCACACTCCTTATTTTGCTCACATCTGGGGAGGTGGATATTCTGCAGGATATTATGCTTATTTATGGTCTGAAACATTGGATAACGATGCATGGGAATGGATTAGTAAGAACGGTGGTTTAACCAGAGAAAATGGTGACCGTTTCAGAAAATATATTCTTTCCGTAGGAAATTCTGTAGACCTTAACCAGGCATTCAGAGACTTTACGGGACACGATCCGGATATCAAACCTTTATTGAGAAACAGAGGGTTTATTAAATAAATCAATGGAAGCATTCTTTAATTAGAGTGCTTCTTTTTTATACAGACTTCTTTGTTTATTTTTAACTTAAGCCTGTTCCTATTGAATTTCATTATTTTTGCATTCAAAATTTAAAATACAATATATGAACTGTCCATGCTGTTCAGGAAAATCCTACGAAGAATGCTGTAAACCTTATCATACAGGAGAAAAACATGCTCCTACCGCTGAAGCTCTGATGCGCTCAAGATTTTCTGCTTTCGCTATTCCGAATGGTGAATATTTGATGGAAACTACTCTTCCGGGAAAAAGAAAATACCACAATAAAAAAGATCTTCAGGAATGGGGAGAAATCAATCAATGGACAAAACTGGAAATCATCCGTACTCCGGCTTTAAATCATGTAGAATTTAAGGCTTATTATACGGATCAGGACGGGCATCCGCAAGTTCATCATGAGTTTTCTGTTTTTCAGAAAATGCATGAACGTTGGTATTATGTTTCTGGGGAATTTTTGGATTAGTATAGCTGTTGAAGAAATATTTT
>CBFQYI010000071.1:0-13066 GCA_965720825.1 uncultured Chryseobacterium sp.
TGTAAAGCTCACATGCTTCTTCTTTTCTTGTTTCTTGTAACATATTCTGTAGAACTTCCAGTACTTCTGCCTGATGTTCTGCTTTGGCTTTTATAATCGCTGTAAGATGAATTTTCATAATTAAATAAAATTTTCAATTGAGTTATAAATAGGTTTCCAATCAAGTTCTGCTTTCGCTTTATCCGAACTGCATCTGCTGTTGGATGCAAATCCGAAATAACCTCCTGCAGGACCGAATTTATCAACAGCTTCCTGTATACTTAATGATTCTGCAGGCTGTAGACTGTATTTTTTACTGATGTTTTCTGCTATGTTTTTTAAAGAAGAGGAACCGTTTTCTGCATAATAGATGGAGCCTCCTTTTGCTTTTTCCAATGCAAGTACATACAAATCTGCAAGGTCTTCAATATGTAAGTTAGACCAGATGTTTTCCCCTTCACCAAAATACACACCATGTCCTTTTTCCTTAGAAAAGTTAATAAGAGCCGGGATCTGGATACTGTCTTTTTTTATTCCTAAACCTTTTCCGTAAACCATTGTAGGAACAATAACAATACTTCTTATGGCTTTGTTTGAAGATTGCAGTACATAATTGTTGATAAGAACTCTTGATGCCATTTCCAGTCTTGGCTGCAATGGGAAATCCTCTCTGAAGATAAAGTCACTTTTTCTTCCATTCTCTTTTCCTCCAAAAATAGCTGATCCTGAAGTGAAAATAAACGTTTTATGACTTCCTTCCAATGCTATTATAAAGTTATCTGCCGTATAAGCATCATCTGCTGAATCTGCATTATGAATAACCGCATCTACACTGGAAACTGCTCTTCTGATAAGATCTTCATCATGAATATTCCCTACAATGGTTTTAATCCCTAATGATTCCAGTTCCTGAACTTGAGTTTCATTACGAACGAGTCCTGTCACTTTATAATTCCTGTCGAGGAGTTTTTTTGCGATAGTTCCGCCAATATAGCCGGTAATACCTGTGATCAATACTTTTGTCATGATACCAATTCCGGTTTTAATTCTTTTTCAAATACATTTCTTACATGCGCTCTGTACAATGTCATATCACGTTCTACATTGGCATTTTTCTCTACATCATGGAAGTGGAAGCTATCCATTTTTTCTAATGAAACAAAAGCATTCATTCTGTGGAAACCAAATAACGGGCCTTCATCCACGCTTTTTTCACTGAAAAATTCTCCGGGAAGAGTGAAAGCAGTTGCAGGAGCATTCCAGCTGGTAGTCAGCATGTATTTTCTTCCTCCAAGCATTCCTCCTGTACCGTAGTTGACTTCCGGATTCTCAGCATTTCTTCCGTCGCTCATATAAATTCCTTTGGCATGTCCGGCTGTGAACACTTCGTCAATATATTTTTTCAATCCGTTAGGCAATTGGAACCACCAGATTGGAGTGTGATAAATGATATAGTCTGCCCATACAAATTTCTCCACTTCTTCATTCTTGTCATAGGTTTCACTTACATTGGTTATCTTTACTTCTACATTATCAAATTCTTTAAGAACGGCCAATGTATTGTCTGCAATAGTCTGATTATATTTTCCTCCGGAATGTCCGAAATTCTGTCCTCCGTTGATGATTAGTACTTTTTTCATTTTTTTATGATTGTTTGAATTTTACTCTGCAAAGTTAGAACGGATGTTTGTATAATAAAAATAATATAAATTATAGATTGTTATTATTTTTGTGATAGTTAATTGGGTTCAAGGTTTTGGGTTCAAAATTTAAGGTTATGTATGTCAATGGTCAATCCGCTTCACTTGTGAATTTGATGCTAACCAATTCACAAGTGACTTTGCGCAGCAAAATTGACTATTGACCATTGACAATTTCCCTTTTCATGGTAAAATGTCATAGGATATCCGAGCTGAAATTCCTTTCTGTCATGTAAATTTGTCTAACAAATTGAAGGACAATGATACAGATAGCTGTTTTTAGTGATGTGCATGGAAATCTTCCTGCATTGGAAGTGGTGTTGAAGGATATAGAAGACAGAGGAATTCATCAGAAATTCTGTTTGGGAGATCTGGTAGATTTTGCGCCCTGGGGAAATGAAGTGATAGAAAAAATAAGAAGTCTGAACATTCCTTGTCTGATGGGAAATCATGATGAAAGAATTGCTTTTGATATTCCTGTCATTCCTCTATCCAAGCATTCGGAAGAAGAAACAAACTCCAGATTTATTGCGATAGATCATTCTAAAAAACATATTACAGAATCGAACAAGAGATTTCTCTCCGAACTTCCTTTTCATTTAAAATTAAATTATAAAACAGGTAAAAGACACTGGAATATTCAGCTGGTTCATTCCAGTCTTGAAAGTAATGATACTTACTTATACGAATCTGAAAATGATGAGGTTTTTACATCTATGCTGAAGAATGCAGACGCTGATCTTATTGTGATGGGGCACACCCATGTATCATTTAAAAAACAATTTGAAAATAATAGCTGGGCTGTCAATTGTGGTTCGGTGGGACGTTCTAAAGAAGAAAACAGACTGGCTTCTTATCTGGTACTGACATTAGATGCAGAAAAAATTATTCCTGAGATTGTACAATTATCCTATCCGCTTGACGAAACCATTCGTGGAATTGAAGAAAGTGATATTCCTGATTATTATTCTGTTTTTCTGAAAAATGAAAAGATACAGTTGTTTTAATATTCTTTTTTTATCCTTCTGAGGAAAGAATTATTTTGGGATTTCATGAACATCTCATATAAAATTCACTTTTTGTATTTCATTTAAAAAAAATATATACAGGATATATTTTGCATTGTAATTATTTGGCTAATAAGTTTTTGTAATTACTCGAACTTTCAATTGTATACATTCGAACTGATTTTATCCTTACAATCAGCTCGAATTTTTTTATTCGGACTTTTTTGAAAATTATCATGATCATATTTGTACCAGATTATTAAAGTCAACTTAAAATATAGAAATCATGAAAAAAACAAGTCTTTTTATTGTATTGTTATTCTCAGTGTTTTGTTTTGCACAATTACAAAAAGGAAAAATAGATACTCTGATTGTTACAGAGATCGGAGGCATAAAACAAGACATAGATATTAAAACAAATGACTCTGCTAAACCAATACTTTTATTTTTATCGGGTGGACAAGGAAGCTCAATGAGGAAAAATGCTGACTCTTTTACCAATATTTTAAAAAATACATTTACCATTGTTCAGTGGGATCAGAGAGATGCCGGGAAAACACTGGAATTAAATCCTTCTCCTGTTACTCCTTCCGTAGAGCTTATGGGAAAAGATACCTATCAGGTTATTAATTTTTTAAGAAAGGAATTAAAACAGGAAAAAATATATCTATTAGGAAGTTCCTGGGGAAATGCGCTAGGGTTTTATATTGTAAGAAATCATCCGGAGCTTTTAAAGGCTTATTTTGCAGTAAATCCGGTTGTCAGCCAATTGGAGAGTGAGAAAGAATTACTCAATATTTTAAAAGATTATTTTAAAGAAGATCCTGTTGCCAGTAAAGAATTAGCAAGTGTTCATATTCCGTTTAAAGTGGATGAGGATCTGTTTTATTTAAGAAAATGGCTTTTTTATAAAGACGGAAAAAAGTATGTAACAGGCGATGATTTCAGAAAAGGTTTTTTGCAATGGTCAAAAACATGGTCACCAGCATGGAACGAAGTGATGAATATTGATCTGCCAAAGACTTTAAAGAAAGTAGATTGCCCGATTTATTTTTTTGTCGGCAAAAACGATATCCAAACCTCTACCAGAATTACCATTGAATATTTTAAAAAAGTAAAAGCACCTAAGAAAGGTCTGTTTTTATTTGAAAATTCAGGTCACCAGATTCATAAAGATGAAGCAGAAAAATTTCAGACTACCATCATTCAGGCATTCAAAGAAAATTAAGCTTATGAAGTTGCAAAATAATATTCAATAAACATCAGTATTATAATTATTTCGTAAATTTGCATTATAATATTAATAATTAACTCATGGTTAATTTAGAATGGTATCGCACTTTTAAAGCGATCTATAAAACCGGGACATTGACAGGTGCTGCTGATGCTTTATTCATATCCCAACCGGGAGTGAGCCTCCACTTAGGTTCCCTGGAGGCTTATGTTGGTTATAAGCTATTTGACAGAACCGGCAGAAAAATGATTCCGACAGAACGTGGGAAAGTACTGTTTAATGCAGTAGCTGAGCCTCTCACCAAGCTGGAAGATGTGGAAAAGAATTTTCAGAAATCTACAGAGAAGCATACTCCTACCATCAGTGTTGGGATGTGTTTTGAGACTTTTCAGACCACTTTGGAGCAATATGTTTCTTCCTTACCTTTTAATCTGATTATCAGTTTTGGGGAATATCCCGAAATGCTGGATCAACTGGATAAAGGAATCCTAGATCTTATCATCACTCCGAAAAAAGGATCTTCACCCAATATTGAACATGAAGCATTCTCTTCGGAACAAATTATTCTGGTAGGAGGGAAAGATGTGGATAAAGCAGCTTTCAATAAAGTGTTAAAGACAAAAGATGCAGAACAGATAGAGGAATGGCTGAAAAACGAAAAATGGTATGGAACCACCGGAGATATGGAACACCTTTTCCAGTACTGGATATTGAATTTTGGTCATAAACCGAATTTCCGTCCTAATTATATTGTTCCCAACATGAACTCAATCATTCGTTGTCTCAAAGGAGGGACAGGATTAGCCGTTGTTCCTGATTTTCTATGCAGAAATGACATTGAAAGCGGTGATATTCAGCTGATCTGGGAAGGAAAGAAAAAGTTTGAAAATACCCTGTATTTCGGTTGTCGTAAGAAAACCAATTATCAAACCGAAATAGAGCATATCAAAGGATTATTCCGAAAGGTGATGGCTTAATAAAACCATATCTCTCATCTGTAAACCGTTTTCATAAATAGGAACCGGATAATTTTGAATAAAAAAATCTTTCAGGATTCCACTTTTAATGAATCCGTTTTTCTCATAAAATCTGATCTGTTGGAAACCGGTATCCGATGTTCCAACAGACAGTGTTTTATAATGATTTTCTTTCGCAATTTCTTTTGCTTTGTCCATCAGGATGCTTCCAATGCCTTTACTTCTGTAGCTGTCAATGACGGCAACATTTTTAATTTCCAGTTCCGTATTGCTTTTCCTGTACAATGCCATTACAGCAATGTTTTCAGTACCGTCATGTAAAAGATAAATGTCAGAATTAAAAATATATTGATTGATCGCTTCTTTAGTTTCATCTGCCAGCAGTAAGAGATGATAAGGAATTTCCTCATCAGAATGTAGCAGACTGAAAGTGAAATTTTCCATTTACAGACTCATATGAATAAGTGGATAATCCTTTCCTGAACCATCTTTCTCTGATCTTCCTATCTTTTTGAAACCCATTTTTTCGTAAAACCCGATGGCTTGAGGATTTTGTTCATTGACATCTACTTTGGTCAATCCGGTTTTCTCTTTCATAAACTGATACAGTGTTTTACCATAACCTTTTCCGCGGGTATCATTATGAATGAAAAGCATTTCCAGGTTGCCCTCCGCTACGGATGCGAAACCTTTAGAGTCATTGTCTTCAGTAATTAAATAGACTTCCAGGTTAGGAAGATAATCTCTTGGAATGGCTTCTTTGAAATAATTGAAATCCTCTTCAGCAAGAAAATCGTGAGTTGCTTTTACTGCTGATTCCCATATTTCCATAATTCTCGGATAATCTTCTGCTGTAGCCAATCTGATATGTTGTGACATGATTTTTAAATTTTGAGCAAAAATAGGGAAAATGATGGTGAGAAGCCAGAAGAAGGGTGAATTTTGAGGCTAGAAGATGGAAGATGGAAGATGGAAGATGGAAGTTAGAAGTGGGCATGATCGGTTTTATTGGTCGCTTTATTCCCCTTCTCTGAAGGGGTGGATTTTTGTGAAGCAAAAAGACGGGGTAGTTTAAATATCATCTTAAAAACCTGATGAATAACAATTTTTTAACAGAAACAGTAAAAATGGTAGGCAGGATTTTCAATTTTTTATTGCAAATTTGTTTATCACTTTATATTAATAACTAAAATAAAGATTTATGCAAAAGAAAACCTATCCAGGGCAACCTGTGGTAACATTAAATAACGGAGTGGATATTCCGGCTTTAGGATTTGGAGTATGGCAGATGGAAGATCTGAAGGAGTGTGAAAATGCGGTAATCAAAGCTATTCAGACGGGATATCGAATGATTGACACCGCTGCTATTTATCAAAATGAAACCGCGGTAGGTGCTGCTGTGAAAAATAGCGGTGTAAACAGAGATAAACTGTTTATCACTTCCAAAGTATGGGTTCAGGATCATGGATACGAAAAGGCGAAAAGTGCTTTTCAGAGAACATTAGACCGATTACAGATGGATTATCTGGATATGTATCTTATCCACTGGCCATACGGAGATTTCCTGGGTACATGGAAAGCTTTGGAAGAATTATATCATGAAGGAAAAATCAAGGCTATTGGAGTTTGTAATTTTACCGTTGAGAAACTAGAGGAATTGAAGGCTAGCTCAACCGTTTTACCGGTTATCAATCAGATTGAACTGCATCCTGTATTTCAGCAGAAAGAACTGCAGGTGTATGACAGAGAAAATAATATCATAACACAGCCATGGAGCCCGCTAGGAAACGGTAATGCAAATCTTTTAAGCAATCCTGATCTGAAAGCCATTGCGGAGAAATATGGAAAAACTGTAGCTCAGGTGATTTTGAGATGGCACTTACAGGAAGGATTTGTAGTGATTCCAAAATCTGTAACACCTTCAAGAATTGAAGAAAACTTTAACGTATTTGATTTTGAACTGACAGAAGATGAAATGAATGTTGTCCGTTCTTTAGATACTGGAAAAAGATTATTCTTTGATCCTAAAGATCCTGAATGGGAGCAAAAAATGCTAAATTCCGTAGCAGATATTTAATTTTATAAAAAAATAAAATACATCCCGCAGCTTTCACAAATTTACAGACCTATGAATCTGAGCTATTGTGAGATCTGCGGGATTTTTAAATCAATAATAACCCATGACTGCAAAAGAATTCATAGAAACACTAGCCTTATTTAAGAATGAAAAAGAGCTTAATAAAGTTCAGAAGTTTTTCAAAGGAAATGATGGCGTTACCAAGAGTTTCGGAGTGAAATTCGGAGATGTTTTTACTACGGCGAAGGAATTTTCAATGATGTCCCTGGATGAAATCAACAAGCTTCTTGACAGTGATTTTTATGAAGTAAGAATGGGAGCGGTAAGCATCATGGATTTTCAGGCGAGAAGTAAAAAAACGTCTGAAGACCGGAAGAAAGCTCTTTTTGATCTCTATCTCAACCGCCACGACCGTTTGAATAACTGGGATTTTGTAGACAGAGCAGCCAGAAGTATTATTGGGGAGTACCTTATCGATAAACCAAGAGACATTTTATACAAACTTGCTTCTTCCGAAAGTCCATGGGAAAGAAGAACGGCTATTGTAAGCACTCATGCATTTATCCGGAAAAATGATGTGGTGGACACTTTTGCTATTGCGGAAATCCTTGTTCACGATCCAAACGAGCTTGTGAATAAAGCGGTAGGAAGCTGGATTCGGGAAGCCGGAAAAAAAGGCAAAAAGAAATTACATGGTTTTCTCACTGCTTATGTAAAAACAATGCCTGCTGTTACATTTTCTTACGCAACTGAAAAGCTTGATCCGGAATCAAAATTATACTACAAAGAACTCAGGAAGAAAAAATAAATCTTCATTATAATATACAATAGAAGTTGATCAACAACCTTAAACTCTAAACATTGAACCTTAAACTTTAAATCTTGAACCTTGAACTTTGAATAAATCGTGAGCAATATCATATTGTAGAACAGAAAGTATTGCTTTGTTCTTCGTACATTTTAATAAAAAATAATTCTTATGTTTTGGCCGGATATAATCAGTAGAAAACTAGGGATACAATATCCTGTAATTCAGGCTCCAATGTTTGGAGTGAGCACGGTACAGATGGCTGTAGCAGCTACAAAAGCAGGTTGTCTCGGATCACTGGCGCTGGCTGATCTTTCTGCAGATCAGTCTGTGGAATTGATCAGAGAAACAAGAAAACTTACTGATAAACCCTTTGCTGCCAATATATTTGTTCATCACATTCCTGAAGTGACGGATGCTTTAAAAGAAAAATATAGTAAAACCAAGCAGTTTATAGAGCGGCTGGCAAGAGAAAATGCTATCGAAGTTCATCTTCCGGATCTTGAAACAATTAGTATAAATGGCTACCATGAACAAGTAGATGCTATCATTGAAGAAAACTGTAAAATTTTAAGCTTTACGTTCGGAAATCTGGATGATCAGAGTATTCAGAAATTAAAGGATAATGGTGTTACCCTTATCGGAACCTGTACTTCTGTGAAGGAAGCTTTGTTGCTTGAAAAATCCGGTATTGATATTATTTGTGTTCAGGGAATAGAAGCTGGAGGGCACCGAGGAAGTTTTGAAGCAGAAAATATTCTGCAGATCGGAGGTTTATCTTTGCTGTCACAAATCTATGATCAGGTGAATGTTCCTTTGATTTATGCAGGAGGAATTTACGGAGCAAGAACATTAAAGGCTATTAAAGATTTAGGTGCAAAAGGATTTCAGGTTGGAAATCTTTTATTGACTTCTCAAGAAAGTGCTCTTTTGCCTTTTGAAAAAGAAAGGTTGAAAAAAGTAACAGAAGATGAAATTGTTTTAACGAAGAGTTTCTCCGGAAGGTACGCCAGAGGAGTGAAAAATCAATTTATAGAAACAGTAGAAAATTCAGAATATATTTTACCTTATCCTTATCAGAACAAGCTGACCAATGCTTTACGTAAAGCGGCAAAATCTTTGCAAAATCCGGAATTTGTAGGAATCTGGGTTGGACAGTCTATCCATCAGTACAGCGAACTTTCTACTGAAGAAATTTTGAAAAAGCTGATCAAAGAATGTGAAAGATAAAATCTGTATGTTTTAATTTGATGATAATTTTATATTTTCGTACATCAATATCATTGATCTGCTCCAATATAAAACTAAAACCAATAAAAACATCCATGAAATATTCAGAAGGAATTCAGAGATCACTTCCATTCGGATATCTTTTTCTCGTTATAATGGGAATATTAAAAGAGAGTGTCTTTTACTATCAGATAGGCATTAATATTCTGAAATATTCAACCATTATGGACATTCTGATAAGTCCGATAGCCACTCTAACGGCTCATCCGGTTATACTGATTGCCCTGATTATTATAGTCGTATTTTCATTTGCCTTTCCCTCTTTTTTATCAAAACAAGCCAATAAAAATAAACGATGGGCATTACAAATGGCATCTCTCAAAGAACATGAAACCATGAGTAAAGAAGCTATTGAGAATCATTTTACCAATATGTTTGTGAGATTTCTTGCCATGATGTTACTGTCTTTCTTTGTAGGAATAGGATGGGGAGAAGGTCTTGGACTTACCAGGAAGATAAGGGAGAACAAGCTTAAATATGACTATACATTAAACTACGGTGATGAAAGCTCTGAGCTGGTACATCTGATAGGATCCAACAGCATGTATTATATTTATCTGGCCAAAGGAAATAAAACGATAAAAATAGCACCGGTAGGTTCCATAAAAAGTGTCGAACTTACCAATAATAAAAAGTTGATTGATTAAAAATAAACTAACATAAAAAAGCTTCAGAATATACTCTGAAGCTTTTTATTTATTTTGTTAAGTCTAAACCACCAAAATTTCCGGAACTCATCATGAGATAAACACCATCTGTTTTATCTAATGTATTCCAGTAGGCATGAAGATCTTCAGCATTCGTGAAAACCTTTAGCTTTTCATTCTTGAACTTTTCTTTGATAAACTCAGGAGAAATAGGTTCCATTCTCTTGATCTTCAATGCGTCTTCAGAATAGAAAACAATGGCTTCCTCCAGACCATCCATCGCGTGGTCATACTGCTCAAGGAAAGCCGGATTTAAGCTGGAATAGGTATGAAGCTCCAGGAATCCGTATTTCTTATCCTTTTTAAATTGTTCTGCGAAGGCTTTTACAGCTGCTTTCACTTTACTTGGTGCGTGGGCAAAATCTTTGTAAAGCGTTCCTTTATCTTCTCTTTCCACTTTTTCAAGACGCTTGGATGCTCCTTTGAAGCTCATAATCGCCTCATAGAAATCTTCATCCATAATCCCAAGTTGCTGGCAGATATGTCTTGCACCCTCAAGATTCAACAGGTTGTGGGCTCCAAAAACAGAAAGTGGAACATCTCCCATCTCGGTTTTTAAATACACTTTACCATTATTGATTTCGTATTCAGGCGTTTTATAAGGAATCTTTCTAAAATAGTTCTCTGCATTTTCCACTACTTTCACCACTTCCGGATCTTCTTCATTATATACAAGAACTCCGCCTGCTGTAATGCTTGCCACAAACTTTCTGAACTGCTCAATATAATCATCAAATGTTTTGAATACATTGATATGGTCCCATGCAATACCACTCATTAAAGCGATATTAGGCTGATACAATAAAAATTTCGAACGAAGATCAATAGGAGAAGAAAGATATTCGTCACCTTCCAACACCATGAAATCATTATCCTGAGTCAGTTTTACCATACAGTCGAACCCTTCAAGCTGAGCACCTACCATAAAGTCCACATCTTTCTGATGGAAATTCAGAACATGAAGTATCATTGAAGTAATGGTAGTTTTACCATGTGATCCTGCAATAACAACTCGTGTCTTATTTTTAGATTGTTCGTATAAGAATTCAGGATAAGAATATATTTTCAGGCCCAGTTCTTTTGCTCTTGCCAGCTCAGGGTTATCCTGGTGTGCATGCATCCCAAGAATGACAGCATCAATATCCGGAGTGATCTTTTCCGGGAACCAGCCCATTTCCTGAGGCAGAATTCCTTTCTTTTCCAATCGGGACTTTGAAGGCTCAAAAATAGCGTCATCAGAACCTGTCACCTGATATCCTTTGTCTTTTAGTGCAATTGCAAGATTATGCATGGCGCTTCCGCCAATGGCAATGAAATGGGTTTTCAATTGTATTTACTGTTTTTTAACATTAGTATTAATGATCTGCTGGAAAGCTTCAAGAATAGTGTTCCAGTTGGTCCTGTAATTCGGAATAATCATACTTGCATCCGTTTTACTGCCTTCATTAGGACCTTTCTTTACATTGATGGAAGTTGAAATATTGTCGTACAATTTTTTACGGTCTTCCTGTATTCTTCTGAAATTATTCTGAGAAAGAACCTGATCCAGTTTCTTTAAATCTTCATCAGAAATCTTAAAATCCTGTTTGTATTTCTTTCCCTGTCCTTCAAAAGAGTAGTGTACATTATTTCCTTTGATAAGAAGATTTTCATAAATAGGAGCAACACCTCCGCTTTTCGAATAGCTGATGTCAAAATCCGAATATACCTTTTGGCTGTTGCATGAAACTAATACTATGATTGCGAATAAGATTCCAAGTATTTTGTTCATAATTTTTAATTTACTTTAATTATTTGAGTCCTTTTGTTCTAATTTTTTAGCTTTAAGTTCTTCATCATAACTGTGTAATAGATTGAAATCTTCTGTCTGCTCAATGGCAGTCATAATTTTCAATAAAATTTCCGGTGCTTTTTCATTATCATAATCAATATCCAAAGGAGCTTTGAATTCCATCGTAGGTTTTACACCGGTTACCTTTACGCGGAGTCCTTTTTTATCAAAAGCTCTTCTGAATCCGTTTATTTTGATTGGAATTACTATAGGACGTTGGTTTTTTACCAATTTGGCTGTTCCTCTTCGTCCCTGTGCAAAAGCGGAAGTAGTTCCTTGAGGGAAAGTAGCTACCCAGCCATTGTCCAATGCTTTCATGATATTATCTACCTCACTCATGTCTACCATTCTGTTGACATTTTTACCTTCAGCTCTCCATGTTCTTTTTACGGTTACAGCGCCTGCAATTTTGAAAATTTTGGGAAGAATACCTTTGTTCATGGTTTCTTCAGCTGCCACATAATAAAAATCAATCTTTGGGTTCAGTAGATAGATCGGGTTTTTTATCGTATTTAAATATCCGTTGTTTACCGCACAGAAGGCATGGTACATGGCTGCCACATCTGCAAAATACGTCTGATGATTGGATACAAAAAGGACGTTAGAATCCGGAAGATCCACAAGGTGTTCTGTACCGGTTATTTTTAACTTATTAAAGCCATTGAATCTTCTGTAAGATACAATACCTAAAATAAAAATAATAAACCTTTTCAAAAAATAAGGAGTTCCGAATGCATCGGTGAAAATATTTTTCTTCGCCATCTCTCAATTAAACACGGTAGTGCAAAGTTACATTTTTTTCAGCAACTGACTGAATTCACTTAATATCATCGCTGTAGCACCCCAAATGATGTATCCGTTGAAATTAATAACCGGAACGTCATGTCCGCCTGCACTGGGCAGCGCCATAATTTCAGGAGTATCTGACAGATTTAAAAAGGAAGTGATGGGAAATTCTATGGTTTCCACGGCTTCCGTCTGTTGAAGAACAAAAGCAGGATTCTTTTTGGTATAAGAGATATAAGGATATACATAAAAATTACTAGGTGGGATATAGATAGGAGACATTTCTCTGATGATCCTTACATAATGTTTATCTATTCCAATTTCTTCAGAGGTTTCACGAACTGCGGTTTCAGCAAAATCTCTGTCCATTTCCTCACGCTTTCCTCCAGGCAGCGAGATCTGTCCGCTGTGTCTGTCGTGCTCATTAATCGTTCTTTGAATCAATGGAAAATACCACTCGTTGTCTTTCAGATATAAAACAATATTGACTGCCGCAAATTTGGGATTCTTTGACAATACTTCATCATAAGTAAAAACGGGACGGTAGGGAGGCGAGAATACTCCATGGGCGTGTTCACCGGGAAGTGCCACGCTTTTTATTTTTCTCAATAAATCTTTTCCAAAATTTTCCATAGCTCAAATTTAGCAATATATCTTGAAGAAATAAATG
>CBFQYI010000072.1:0-13064 GCA_965720825.1 uncultured Chryseobacterium sp.
CAAAAAAGAAAATTTTCCTGGTCTTATTATGGTTAAATTAATCTTAAAGTGAAAATAAAATTCATCCGTTTGATAATCAAGTTTCCAAACAAAAAATTCACCATTTCTATAGTCAGGAAAAAGAAGATTTTATGGGCAAAAAGTTCAGTTTATGAAAATTATAAAATTGTTTTTAAAATAATTATGAAAGGAAGTGAAGCATAAATTATGCAGATATCAAATTAAAGAGTCAAAAGCATGTTTTTTTTATGGAAATATCTTAAATAAAACAATGATATTTACTAAATTTGTGGGACTTAAAATTTCAAATAAAAAATAACAGTATAATGTCAGAAAAATCAAAAATCTATTACACACTTACTGATGAAGCTCCAATGCTGGCTACTCACTCGTTTTTACCTATCGTAAAAGCTTTCACAAAATCAGCAGATATCGAAATTGC
Organism: uncultured Chryseobacterium sp.; assembly: GCA_965720825.1. GTDB lineage: Bacteria > Bacteroidota > Bacteroidia > Flavobacteriales > Weeksellaceae > Chryseobacterium. Next base: position 443 of record CBFQYI010000072.1, read on the forward strand.
AGTTCCGGATATTTCTCTGGCAGGAAGAATTTTAGCAAACTTCCCTGAGTTTTTAAAAGACGATCAGAAAATTGGTGATGCTTTGGCAGAACTAGGAGAATTGGCAACGCAACCTGACGCCAACATCATTAAGTTACCTAACATTTCTGCTTCTGTACCTCAATTGGATGCCGCGATTGCTGAACTACAAGGTAAAGGTTTCGCAGTTCCAAACTATCCTGCAGAGCCTAAAAATGACGAAGAAAAAGCAATCAAAGCTAAATATGCAAAAGTATTAGGAAGTGCTGTAAACCCTGTATTAAGAGAAGGAAACTCTGACAGACGTGCTCCAAAAGCTGTTAAAAACTATGCAAAAGCAAACCCTCACAGAATGGGTAACTGGGCATCTGACAGCAAAACTGACGTAGCTCACATGAACAATGGTGATTTCTACGGTACAGAAACTTCTACAACATTAGAAAATGCAACAAAATACAGAATCGTATTCAAAGGAAATGACGGTTCTGAATCTGTATTAAAAGACTTCGCAGGTCTTCAGGCTGGTGAAGTAATTGATTCTTCTGTAATGAACTTAAATGCATTAAGAGTATTTGTTCAGGAAGCTATTGAGGAAGCTAAGAAAAGAAATGTACTTCTTTCTGCTCACCTTAAAGCAACAATGATGAAAATTTCTGACCCAATTATTTTCGGGGCTATCGTTGAGACTTTCTTCAAAGAAGTATTCACTAAATATGCTGAGACTTTCAAGTCTTTAGATATAAAATCAAAGGAAATGCTCAGGAAGCTGATATCAAAGCTGATATTGAAAAAGCTCTTGCTGAAGGACCTAGAGTGGCAATGGTAAATTCTGACAAAGGAATTACTAACTTCCACGTACCTTCTGACATTATCGTTGATGCATCTATGGCTGCTCTTGTAAGAGGCGGAGGTAAAATGTGGAACAAAGAAGGAAACGAAGAAGATACAGTTTGTATCATTCCAGACCGTTCTTATGCAGGTTTCTATCAGTCGGTAATTGACGATATGAAAGCGCACGGAAAATTAGACCCTACCACTATGGGATCTGTTCCAAACGTAGGTTTAATGGCTCAGAAAGCTGAAGAATATGGATCTCACGATAAAACTTTCCAATTAAGTGCTGACGGAACTGTAGAAGTTCAGGATGAAGCAGGAAATGTTCTTCTTTCTCAGAAAGTAGAAAAAGATGACATCTTCAGAATGTGTCAGACTAAAGATGCACCTATCCAGGACTGGGTAAAATTGGCGGTTAACAGATCAAGATTATCTGATACTCCTGCGATCTTCTGGTTAGACAAAGGAAGAGCTCACGACAGAGAAATCATCAAAAAAGTAGAAAAATATCTTGCTGATCACGATACAGCAGGTCTTGACATCAGAATCCTTGATGTAAAAGATGCAATGACTGAAACGTTGAAGAGAGCTAGAGAAGGTAAAGATACGATCTCTGTTTCCGGAAACGTATTGAGAGATTATTTAACAGACCTTTTCCCAATCCTTGAACTTGGTACTTCTGCAAAAATGCTTTCTATTGTTCCATTGATGAACGGCGGTGGTTTATTTGAAACAGGTGCCGGAGGTTCTGCTCCAAAACATGTTGAGCAGTTCCTGGAAGAAGGATATTTAAGATGGGATTCTCTAGGTGAATTCTTAGCACTTCAGGCTTCTTTAGAGCACCTGGCACAAACTCAGGGGAATACAAAATCTCAGGTTTTAGCTGATGCATTGGATGAAGCAAATGCTAAATTCTTAGCGACAGATAAATCTCCTGCAAGAAAAGTAGGTCAGATTGATAACAGAGGTTCTCACTTCTATTTAGCAATGTACTGGGCTGAAGCGTTAGCTAACCAGACTGCAGATGCTGAATTGGCGGCTCAGTTCGCTCCTGTTGCTCAGGCAATGCAGGAAAACGAAGAGGTAATCAATGCAGAATTAATTGGTGCTCAAGGTAAACCTCAGAACATTGAAGGATACTACAAAACTGACACGTATAAAACGTATGCAGCAATGAGACCTAGCACTGTTTTAAATGAAATTATTGACGGAATGTAATTGTTCGTTTTGATATACATGAAAGCTCCTTTTTTAAGGGGCTTTTTTTGTGGATACAATCTGCGTAGTAAACCACCCCGTCAAAAGTATACCGGTAAAACCACCCCGTCCAAAATTCTAAGAATTTTTGCCACCCCTCCAGAGGAGGGGAATATTGAGTACCTATTTACTCATCGAGGTCAACGCTTCCCTAATCACTAATCCCTGCAACCTAACATCTGCAGCCTGCCACCTCTCATCTACCTATCCTCAACGATCACTCTCCTATGCTCTCTTCCCCAGTTGATCATTTCCTGAATGATATTTCCAAAGGTTCGGCAGTATTCTGTAGGTTCGTATTCTATTAAAACTGGAGTTTCCGGGTAAACAGTGCGTTTTAGCAGTTTATTTAGTTCCATATCTTTCAGTTCTTTTGAAAGCATTCTGGTGGTAATTCCTGGAATACTTCGTTCTATTTCCCTGAAGCGTCTGTTTCCGTTACATAGTGAGTTGATCACAGGAATCCGCCATTTTCCTCCGATAAAATAAAGGGTATCCTGCAAGGCTCTAAGTTCTTCTGTCTGATCTCTTTCCATAGTTGCAAAGTTAAGTGATATCATTCGTTATACTGGTATACTCTGTGATACTGGTAACAAAAGTATACCATTTTGAAATAACTTTGTCAAAAAATTTTACAATGAAAAAATTAACCCATAAACTGGCTATCGTAACAGGAGGAAACAGCGGAATCGGATTCGCTGCTGCCAAAGAACTTATCTCAGAAGGAGCAACCGTGATCATCACCGGAAGACGAAAAGAAGCTGTAGAAAAAGCAGCTCAGGAACTTGGAGCAATCCCGTTCATTGCAGATCAGGCTAATCTCGATGATATTGATTTGTTGAAGAAAGGGGTAGAGAAAAAGTTCGGTAAAGCAGATATTCTGTTTATCAATGCGGGTATTACAGGAACTCTGACACCTATTGAAAATATGGATGTCGAAAATTTTGATCAGGTGATGAATATTAATTTCAGGGGAGCTTATTTTACTTTAAGCAAATTCATTCCTTTATTGAATGATGGTGCTTCTGTCATCTTTTTATCTTCTATTGTTGCCTCTACGTATAAACCCAACAGTTCGGCTTATCAGGCAAGCAAAGCCGCGTTGAATTCTATTGCAAAAACGGCAGCAGCAGAATTAGCTCCAAGAAAAATCAGAGTGAATATGATAAGTCCGGGTCCGATAAAAACAGAAATCATGAGTAAGGCAGGTCTGGATGAAGAAACGCTGAAAAATATTCAAAATCATCTTATAGATCAGATTCCTTTGAAGAAAATGGGAACCGCTGAAGAAGTTGCAAAACTGGTTAGTTATTTAGCCGATAATGAATCTTCCGGGTATGTCACCGGAACCGAAATTATTATAGATGGTGGTATTACTTTATAAATTACCAATTCCAACAAATCCCGGCAGTATAACTATCGGGATTTTTCTTTTGTATTTTCAGGGTTAAAAATTCCGGATTCGCCTTTTGATTTGTCCGGATCGGTCTGGTTTCCGTTTCACAGCAAGTACTACCCGCCTACTTTTGATCCAGAAAAATAAAACAATACTCATTATGGATACCGTAAAGAAAAAAAGAAATCCTATTGCCATCGTATTTCTGACCATACTAGGAGTTTTCGGAGGATTGCAGCTATTCAGCAAACCTTTGGAAGGAAAACCGGTTACAGGAAAAATTGAGGCACCGAAGGAAGTGATCAGTATTCTTGAAAACTCATGTTTCAGCTGTCATTCCAATCAGCAGAATTTAAGCTGGTATGATAAAATAGCTCCCGTTTCATGGGCTGTGAATAAAGATATTAAAAGAGCCAGAGAAGTTCTGAATTTTTCTGAATGGGAAAAGTATTCTCCGGCTGATCATCAGGGAAAAATGTACGCCATTCTGAACATGATGCAAAGCGGAAAAATGCCTCTTCATGAATACACGCTGCTGCACCCTTCTGCTAAAATTACAGAGAAAGATATTGAAACAATTAAAAAATATACGCTTTCATTATCCTCAGCACAACCTTCTCTACAAAATAAAACTGAGCCCAATTCACCTTCTGCAACTAAAACTGACCTAACTCCAGCTCAATTTCCGGTTTCTCCCAACGGAGTTCAATACACTCCTGATTTTAAAAACTGGAAAGTGATCAGCATGAGTACTCTTTTTGACAATTCCATCCGTGTAATTTATGGAAATGACATTGCTGTAAAAGTGGTAGAAACTGAAGATTTTCATCCCTGGCCGGACGGAAGCATTGTGGTAAAATCCGTATGGAAACAACAGGAATTTCCTAACGGAGAAATCAGACCCGGGAAATTTATCAATGCGCAGTTTATGGTAAAAGATTCCAAACAATATCAAGATACTGAGGGTTGGGGATTCGCAAAATTCTCCGGAGAAGATCTTCATCCAACGGGAAAAACAGCTTCTTTCGCCAAAGAATCATGCATCGCCTGCCACAGACAATTAGCAGAAAAAACAGGGTATCTGTTTGATGTCCCGATGAAAGTCAATACTCAAAGATTAATCCAAAATTTACAGAAAAAATGAAAAATACGATCTTCATCTTACTGGTAAGTCTTATGGCTTTTACCGCTTGCAGTAAAGAAAAGCATGATACAAATAATGGACTTTCAAGAGTTGTTTTTGACCCTGGTCATCTGAAATTCATCTCCAATTCTTTAAACCCTAAGAAGAAAACGATGTCTGCACTGTATGGAAATGAAAAAGCATTGGAATCTTTATCAAAGGAAAGCCAGACACCAGAAGCTGGTTCTGTGATGAAACTGGTAACCTGGAAATACCATGATAATCCTCAATACACCGGCGGAACGATCACCGGAGAATTGGTAAGTATTGAAACTGTTCAGGCTGATCATCTTGGAAAGGTTTCCTATGATATAAAAAATGATCTCCCACAAAATAGCTCCCCCAATAAAGAAGAAAGAGTACAGTATTTTATGAGTTACCGCCCTGTAAGCAGGCCTTAATAAAAAACTACAGTTTCACTATTTATCATAATATTTTCAATAAAAAAGATTAATTTAACCTTTTCAAATCAGCAGATTTCATGCAACAGCAAAAAATAAAAATCTCACAAGCCATTATCTGGATAAGCTCCATTTTCCTGGGTATTTTATCATCCGTACCTCAGCTGGCATCCCATCAATTTGACTGGAAAGAAGCCGTGGTCAACTCAGCCATTACGGCAGCATTTTCAGTAATCATGTGGTACATCAATATTTATATGCTGAACCGCACAAAAAAACGAAGACAGCATATCTCCTATTCAAGATTGATGGTGGTTCTGGCTTTTGGGATGGTGATTATGTTTGGACTGGCGTGGGTTCAGCAGCTTATTCTCTCCCATATTAATTTTGGTCCGGTCATGCTGATGATTGAGGTAAGAGGAATTCTGATCAATCTGGTGTGCTATATGTTCCTGAACCTTCTTCAGAATAATTACACAGGACAACAGGTGCAGCTTGAACTGGAAAAGGTAAAAAGTGACAATTTAGGAGCTCAGTATGAATTATTAAAGCAACAGATCAATCCTCATTTTCTTTTCAACAGTCTGAATACGTTAAAACTGATGGCAGAAACCCGTGATGAAGAAACTGTTGATTTCATTGTAAAACTGTCTGATTTTTACCGATTTACTCTTGAAAGCAGAAAACTGGACCTCATCAGCGTTCAGGAAGAAATGAAAATAGTAGATTCTTATCTGTTTCTTCAGAAAGCCCGTTTTGGAGAAGGAATTAAGTTTACCAACGAGCTTGGAAAAGAAACCGCTCAAACCCTTATTCCTCCTTTTACGCTTCAGCTTTTGGTGGAGAACTGTATCAAACATAATATCGTTTCGCAGAGCAAACCTTTACATATTAAAATTTATACTGCTGATGATCATATTGTGATTGAAAATCCTATCCAGCGAAAAGTGAATCCCGAAGATTCTTTGGGAGTTGGGCTGGACAATATTAAAATGCGCTATAAACATTTGCTGGAAAAGGATATTACTATTAATTCAGACGAAAAAACGTTTCAGATAAAATTACCATTAATCCATGAATATAATCATTATTGAAGATGAATTCCGGGCAGCGAAATCCCTGCAGAATTTAATCTCAGATTTAAAACCGGACTCAAAAATACTGGGTGTTTACGACAGTATTGAAACAAGTATTGAAGGCTTAACGGAAATCAAGCCAGATCTTATTTTTATGGATATCCATCTTTCGGACGGACTTTCCTTTGAAATTTTCAAATCGGTGGAGATCACCTGTCCTGTGGTTTTCTGTACTGCGTTTGATCAGTATATGCTGGATGCCTTTAAAAGTAAGGGAGTCGACTACGTTTTAAAACCATTTTCAAAAGAAGATATCGCAGAAGCCCTGAGAAAGGTTGATGAACTGAAAAAATTCTTCCAGAAGAATGATTTTCCGGATCTGGAATCTATCATACAGAAAATGAATCAGCCTGCGGGTAAAAGTAACTTCCTGGTCTTTAAAAATCAGAAATATACTACGATTCCTACTGAAGACATTGCGTATTTTTATATCCACAATGAGATCACCCATCTGGTTACATTTGCTAAAGAGCAGTTTTCCCTTACCCAGCCTTTGGGGCAGGTAGCGGAACAGGTTTCTGATAAACAGTTCTTCAGAGTCAACCGTCAATATCTTGTTAATTTTAAAGCAATTAAAGAGATGGAACATTATTTTCAGCGTAAAATACTGGTAAAACTCACTATTGAAACTCCTGAGAAGCTTTTGATTAACAAAGAAAAGACCCATAGTTTTTTTACCTGGCTGGAGGATAGGTAGAGGAGAAAGGAAGCTGGAGGCTGGGTGCTGGAAGTACTTGAAGGCATTATAATCTCTAAAAGTCTTATTTAAATAAATTATAGCCCTGATTGATATGATCAGGGTTTTCTTTTGCTTTAATTTTTTAAGCTTCATTGCTCATATTTTTACTATCAAAAAATATAAACATCAATTCCTTTTTGCACTCCAAAAACGTCCTTCCTCCCTCTTCCAGCATCCAGCCTTAAAATGCTTCCATTCACAATTTCCGGATTCACCCTTTAATTTGTCCGGTTTACCCTTTTTTGCATTCTTTTGCCTCTCCGGAGTATCTACTTTTGAATCAAATTAAAAGACATGATACTAAAAAACTTAATCACAGTAAGCGCTTTCACAGCATTACTGTTTACTACCTCAGCATTTATTCATCAAAATAAGGATCAAAAAGCAGCACAGCATTCAGCTGATGAAAACAATGGTTTCGCAGTGTTGGAATTGTTCACTTCAGAAGGTTGTTCAAGCTGCCCTCCTGCTGATGAACTGATGGGAAAAATTGAAAAAGAATATAAAGACGAACCTGTCTATCTACTCTCCTACCATGTGGATTACTGGAACCGCCTTGGCTGGAAAGATAGATTCAGTACTGTAGAAAACTCTCAGAGACAACAGCAGTACAGCCGCATATTGAATTCGCAGGTTTATACTCCACAGCTGGTAGTAAACGGAAAAACAGAATTTGTGGGTTCCGATGAAAACAATATCAAAAATGCCATTCAGAAAGCCTTGTTTGCTACTAAAAAAACAAATATAGAATTATCTGCAACCATTTCCCAGAATACAATTAATGTTCAGTATAAAGCACCTTCCGCTAATCCTCAGAATATGCTTTTCGTTAATCTGGTTGAAAAACATTCTTCCACTCAGGTAGGAAAAGGAGAAAATGAAGGACGTCATCTGCATCATTGGCAGATTGTTCACAAGCAAAACGTAATCTCATTGAATAAGCAACAGGAAGGGAAAACAGCATTCAAACTTCCGGGAGGTTTCTCTCCTGAAAACTGGGAAGTCATCACTTTTATTCAGAATATGAAAACCGGAGAAATTTCAGGATCAGCAAAGACAACTTTTAAATAAAATAAGATACAATTTAATCAATACTAAAAATTACGACAATGAACACAAAAACAACAAAAATCATCTATTGGGCAGGAGCTATTTTTATGTCATTATGGTTTGGAGCCAGCGGTTTCTTTGAACTGACAAAAAATCCTGTGGTGTGGGACATTACTCAACAGCTTGGCTATCCGCCTCATTTCATTTATATATTGGGAGTTTTTAAAATTGCAGGAGTTCTGGTTCTTCTGGTTCCCAGTAGATTATTAAGATTGAAAGAATGGGTATTTGCCGGAATGTTTTTTGACATCCTTTTCGCTTTCTTTTCGAAAATTGCTGTGCTTGGTTTTCCTTCTACAGTAGATGCAATAATCGCTTTTTCTGTGCTAACAGTAACTTATATAATGTTCAGAAAGCTGTATTCTCCTGAAATGGTATTTGGAGAGGCTTAATATTTATAAAACTCTAATTTTTTCTTATGTTTGAAACAGATCCTCCCGTTGCTTGGGAGGATCTGTTGTTTTATAAGTTTGGGCTTCAGCCCTATGAATGAGCATTGTTTGTGAGAGCGGACTAAAGTCTGCTTCTATTGATTGTATTATGCGTGTGGTAATTATTTCGTTTTATTAACCACCCCGTCAAAAATTCTTTGAATTTTTGCCACCCCTTCGCAGGAGGGGAATACTGAGCACATATTTATTAATCTAGATCAATATATTCCTTATCCCTAATCCTCTTTTCCTTTCACCTACGATCTACAATCTGCTACCTGCTACCTATTACCTAGTTCATAAAACTTTCCGGGAACCATTCAAATCCTGTTGCTTTTTTCTTTGTGTATCCCAAACCCGGCCATGGTAAATGATAAGCAAATGCTCTGATCTTGGTATCTGCCAATTGCTGAAGGAGTTTTTTTCTTGATGCCGGTGCAATATCAAGATCAGTGTCACCAAAATAACCCCATTCAGGATGTGGGAAAAGAACTACATCGGAATGAATCAAATCTGCGATATAGATCAGCTTTTCATTTCCCGAAGAGATGGTTGTAACCGTTAAACCAGGTGTGTGGCCAGGAGCTAACTGAAAACTAAAATAATCATATAATGGATGATTAAGGTCATAAAATTTCAGTTTAGGCTGAATGGTTTTCAGAATATTTTGAACTGCCGGGATAACCTGATTAAGAAATTCTGGTTGTGTTTTCAAAGCACTGTTACTGAAATCTTTGATGGAAGCTTTCATCCAGAAATCATGTTCTATCTTAGAAATAAAAATATTGGCATTGGTGAAAATAAGCTGATTCTGTTTATCTACAACTCCTCCGATATGATCCGGATGGGCATGGGAAATAAAAACATCGGTAATATCTTTCGCAAAAAACCCTGCTTTTTGGAGACTTTTCAGTAGAAATCCGGTTCTTTCATCAGCAAAAATTCCCATTCCGGTATCGAATAAGATGAGTTTATTTTTTGTTTTAACCAATAGAATATTCATCGCCATATCGATATAATTTTCCGGTCTGAAATTGTTTTTAAGGATTGACTTCAATTCTGAAACAGTTCCTCTGGGAGCGAATGAGTTCAGGTTTTCTTCATGAATATATCCGTCTGTCAGGACAAAAAGTTCCAGTTCTCCAAGCTTTAATTTTTTAAAACCGGAAAGGTCATCTCCCGTTTTTTCAACAGTTGTTTTAGACTGTGCTATTAAGCCGGAAAAAGGAATCATGCTCAATGTTCCTGCCAATAATCCGTTCTTTAATAATTCCCTTCTGTTCATAGCCGAATTCTTTTCATTTTAACATTTAAAACAAAAAAACAGAGCTCCTTCATTATCAGGAACTCAGTTTTTTATATGAATCGTTTTTAGTTGTTTACCAGTTTCATGGAACCTTCTGTATATCTTTCCCCTACGTTCGGGTATTTTTTCAGGATCGCATCAATGGTATCCAGATCTGATTGGGAAAGCTCAATATTGACAGTAGCAATATTTTCTTCAAGATATTTAATTCTTTTCGTACCAGGAATCGGGATAATATCGTCTCCCTGATTCAATACCCATGCTAATGCTAACTGAGTTCCTTTTACTCCTTTGGAAGCTGCCAACTCGTTGATCTCGTTAGCCAGTTTAGTATTATTTTCAAGATATTCCTGCTGATAACGCGGTAATGATTTTCTGAAATCATCATCTCCAAGATTCTGCACTTCATAAATATTGGTAAAAAGTCCTCTTGCCAATGGAGAATAAGGCACTAAGGAAATTCCAAGCTCTCTGATGGTTGGTAAAATCTCTTTTTCAACATCTTTGGTAAGGATAGAATATTCTGACTGTAATGCTGCAATAGGGTGAATTTTATTCGCTTTTCTGATAGATTCTGCTGATGCTTCAGATAATCCGATATATTTCACTTTTCCTGCTTTTACCAGCTCAGCCATTGCTCCTACTGTTTCTTCTACAGGCACATTGGGATCTACTCTGTGGGCGTAATACAGGTCAATAGTATCTATTTTTAATCTTTGAAGACTTAGATCTACGGCCTTTCTGATCCATTCCGGAGAACCGTCGAAATACGTTCCGGGAGCTCCACTGTGGCTTGCTTTACCATCTTTAAACCTGAATCCGAATTTAGTCGCAATAAAAATCTTATCTCTGTTTGGGACTAAAACTTTAGAAATCAGTTTTTCATTTTCTCCATTGGCATACATATCTGCCGTATCCCAAAAGTTGACTCCTAAATCCAAAGCTCTATGTAAGGTATTGATACTTTCCTGCTCGTCTGTAGGACCATAAGCAAAGCTCATTCCCATACATCCTAAACCGATTGCTGATAACTGTTCTTCTGTGTTTCCTAATTTTTTAAATTTCATGATAGGTATGATTTAATTTTATATGACAAAATTAGAACATCCGGAACCCAACCACGATATAGAATTCAAACTAAGAATTATAAAAATCAAACAACATCCATTCTTAGGGCATTGGGAGTAATTCCGGTTTGTTTTTTAAAGTAATTGGTAAAATAAGCAGGTTCTTCAAAGCCTAATCCATAGGCAATCTCAGAGATATTCCAGTCTGTATGTTTCAATAAGGCATTGGCTTCCTGGATAATTCTTCCGGTAATCTGCTGGCTGGTTGTTTTCCCTGTAATCTCTTTTACCGAACGGTTTAAAGAATTCACATGAATGGAAAGACTCTGAGCATAATCATTCGGAGTTTTTAATTTCAAAAAAGCTTCAGGACTGTCGATAGGAAATTGTCTTTCCAATAGTTCCATAAATAAGGACGCTACTCTTTGTGAAGCATTCTGATAGGGTTCAAAACTTTCTGCCGGCTGCATTCTCATCGTTTCATGAATCATCAGATGAAGGTATGCTCTCAACATATCATACTTGTGAATATAATCCGACTGAATTTCCGTCATCATTTTGGTATACATCTCAGAAAGTATCTTCTGCTGTTCTTCATCTACAAAGAAAACCGGAGTTCCTCCAATCTTGAACAGCGGAGAATCCTGAAGGTTTCCCATACGGCTTCCGTTATGCAGAAACTGATCTGTAAAGAGACAGAACCAGCCTTTCTGATCCTCATCATCCGCTTCCCAGGAATAAGGAATAATAGGATTGGAAAACAATAAGGCGGGACGGTCTACTTTGATCCATTTATCAGCATAATGAAGTTTTCCTTTTCCAATGATGAGTGAAATCTTATAATAATCTCTCCTGCTGTAAGGAGTGTGCGGAGAGCAATATTCCCGTGAAAAGACATTGAAGTGCCCCATTTTATTCACTCCAACACATTGAGATGCCAGATTAGGAGCATTCCTTTCATAAAAACCATTCAGTGATTCGTGTGATTCCATAGATCAAAGTTATAAAAATCAAACAAATTAAATCATAATAATTAAGGGATTAAAAAATTAGATGGCTGACAATGCTGCCAGCCATTTAAAAGTGAATATTGAGTTGATAATAATCTAATCCCAATCATCATCATGACCGTGACCATGATGTTTATTTTGTTTTTTGTAATATTTTTCCTGATTTTTATAATACTTCTCCTGTTGTTTACGGTATTTTTTATAATCGTTTTTGTTTCTTCCGTAAACAATGACAGGGTTTTGTCCTCTGTAGTATTTCTTTTTAAAGATGATATACTTTTCTCTCCCCAGAATTCTTTCCAGCTCAGAATAACGGTCATTTCTCCATCTTCCCGGCTCTACAACATACACTCTGTTCCAGGTATCATAATCATGGTATCTGTCGTTCAACACATAGATTTGATTGGCCTGCGATGTTGAAAGCACAAGATCAGTAATGACTCTTTGCCAGTTGATATCTGAGATACTCCTTCTGTAATCATTATAATAATCTGACTGGGCATAACTCAAACTGAATGTCCCAACCAATAATGCTGTTAATATTAACTTTTTCATTTTATTCCACTTTAAAAATAACTATCAAGTGGTAGTCAATTAAAGTGCCAATTCTTAATTACAAATACTAATATTTGTTAATAAAAATCACAAACAACTGATTATCTTTGAAATATTTTCTTTTATTTCATCAAATCATTGAATGTTGATGAGTTTAAAAATAGAGTTAAAAAGTGATG
>CBFQYI010000073.1:0-12967 GCA_965720825.1 uncultured Chryseobacterium sp.
TTCGGTTTATTTTTTTTCTACTACGAATTTTTTTACATACCTTTATCATTATTTTTGGGACAACTGTGTGAAACACATTAATAATCAACAAGTTTGTTTTGAAAAAAATTAACACAAAATCACTTTTTAGCGTAAAAAAATCATTTAAATAACTTAACTTAAAAAAATAACACTATGAAATTAAGTTTAGCAATTGTTGCATTAGCTTTGGCAATTCCTTCTGCCACGTATGCACAAGACTCAACGGCAGTTTCAAAAGGAGAGTATCCTAATACATTTTCTTCGGGATCTGCTAATGTTTCCCCATTCACCAATCAATCTAAAAGATTTAACGATTGGTCTATTTCTGCTGGTGTAGGTGTTCCACTTCTTCAGTCAGCAGATTTGACTTCTATCAAAAATGGTAACGGTAAAAACCTTTTTGGATATTCAGCTTATGTAAGTATTGATAAAGCGATCACCCATGCTTTTGGGATCAATTTACAGTATGACAGAGGTGAAACCAGACAAGGATGGTTCAATACTAAAAATGCAGCACCAGATGCATCAGCGGTAGGAGCAAGAACTCAGTATGACGCAATCTCTCTCTTAGGAGATATTAACTTCTCGAACCTGTTAAGAAGAGTGGATAACCACTCCCCTTACAGATGGGCACTTCATGGATATGCTGGTATTGGTACTATTGCCTACAGAGCATATCAGAAAGACGGAAGTAACAAACAGACATTAATGACTGAAATCAAACCTTTCCAATTAGGTTCTCTGTTCTTCCAGGCTGGTACAGGTCTTAAATTCAAAGTCAACAGAAGAATCGATATTGAAGGTAGATTAATGTATGTGGTAACAGGTGATGATGAATTTGACGGAGGCGGTGATGCTTACAGTGCTATCAATAAGCGTTCTGAGCAGGTTTCTGACAACTTCTTCAATGCTACTTTAGGTCTTTCTGTAAAACTTGGAAAACACGAATCTCACTTAATGTGGCATGACCCACTTCAGGAAATCTATTACAAACTGGATGTATTGGCTAATAAAAACCAGGATATCGAAGTATGTAAAAAAGGAGATGCTGATAACGATGGGGTATGTGACGACTGGGACAGACAGCTTGATACTCCTGCAGGAGCAAGAGTGGACGGTGCCGGAGTTGCGCTTGATACTGACTTAGATGGTGTAATTGACCTTTACGATAAGTGTGTAACAGTTCCCGGACCTGTTGAAAACAACGGATGTCCTGTAGCTACAACAGGACCTGTAGTAGAGACAGAAACTAAGTTGGAAGGAATTGAATTTGATTTAAATTCTGACAGAATTTTACCATCAAATACTCCAATCTTAAATAACGCTGTAAACTACATCAATTCTTCAACTGGTTCTTATAATGTAATCGGAGCTACTGATACAAGAGGTACTGATGCTTACAACCAAAAACTATCAGAAAGAAGAGCAAACAACGTTAAGAACTACCTGATTAAAAACGGTGTTCAAACAGGTAAACTACAGGCAGTAGGAAAAGGTGAAAAAGACCTTAAATACCCTGAGTGTGAACCGGCAACGAAGTGCCCTGAATGGAAAAACAGAGCCAATAGAAGAGTATACTTCGAAGCTAAATAATAAATATTTTGATATATCATATGAAAGTCACGCCGTGCGTGACTTTTTTTGTCTAATTCTTTCCTTATTTTTACAACATGATTTCTCCGCAGGATTTCCAAAAGCTAAAATATGATACTCTTAAGTATTTCTGGGGTTATACCGACTTCAGAGATTCTCAGGAAGAAATTATCAATGCTGTCATCAACGAAAAAGATACCTTGGTTCTGCTACCCACAGGAGCAGGAAAGTCTTTATGTTATCAACTACCCGCCTTATTGAAGGAAGGAACCTGCCTTGTTGTATCTCCTTTACTGGCACTGATGAAAGATCAGGTTAATCAGCTTAAATCACGTGGGATAGAAGCAGAATATCTTTCCTCCGAACTGGATGAATATGATGCGGAAGCAGTTTATGATCGTTGTAAAGAAGGGATTACCAAACTACTTTATGTTTCTCCTGAAAGACTTACCAATAGCCAGTTTATTCAAAACATGGAGGAAATTCAGTTATCCTTCATTGCTGTGGATGAAGCTCATTGTATTTCCGAATGGGGACAGGATTTCAGACCCAGTTACCAGAATATAAAAGGATTCAGAAGTAATAATCCCGATTTTTTGTGTGTTGATTTATCTGCAACCGCGACTTTAATAGTGCTTGAAGAAATCAAATATAAGCTGGAACTGAAAAAACCTTTTGTTTTTCAAAAAAGTTTCAAGAGAGAGAATATCAAAATTTTCACTGATGAAGTATCTGATAAATTCCAACGTGTTTTTGATATTTTAAAATACAGCAATGACTCCGGAATTGTATATGTAAGAACAAGAAAAGAAGCAGAATTGCTGGCAGAATTCCTGAAGAAAAACCAACTGAAAAATGTAGATTATTTTCACGCCGGTCTCACAACCAAGGAAAAAAATGCAAGACAAAACCTTTGGAATAACAGTGATAATCATGTTCTTATTTCTACCAACGCTTTTGGAATGGGTATCGATAAAGACAATGTACGTTTTGTGATTCACTATTCCCCGGCAGCCTCTCTGGAAAACTATTATCAGGAGATCGGAAGAGCGGGAAGAGATGGGAAAGACAGTTTTGCCTTCATGCTTTGGAACAAACAGGAACTATTGAATTTTGATCAGGTTTTAAAAAATCAGACTCCTAACAAAGCTGAGTTTTTGAAGATCATTAGTTACCTCTACTCTATTTTTCAGGTAGCAGAATTTGAACTTCCGGAAAAAACTTTTCAACTGAATAATCTCAGTATACAGAATTTCACAAAGCTGTCGAAAGCAAAGATCAACAATGTACTCAATTTTCTGCACAACCAGGAAATTGTCTACTACAACGATTACAAAAGCCTGTCTTCACTTGAACTTTTTATCAAAGCTGATGAGATGGACCAGCTGCCCCAAAAGGATGCCTATTTTATAGAGCTTCTTTTCCGTAATATATCAGGAATTACAACCCACAAAGTAATGTTCAGTGAACAACAGGTGAGCAACAAAATCAATATCAGTGTTCCTTTGATCAAAGAACGGTTGAAAGAACTTCAGCAAAAGAATTATCTTGAATATATTGATGGAGCACTAGCCAGTATTAAATTCCTGAAACCCCGTGATGAAAGGGCTGTAAATAATGCTTACTGGAAAGTATTTGAACATATTCAAAGAAACAAAATTCAAAAATGGGAAGAGATGAAGTTTTACGTAGAAAATAATGACTACTGTAAAATGAAACTTATCCTTGCCTACTTTGGTGAAAAAAATTCAAAAAACTGTGGCCAGTGTTCTGTCTGTGAAAAAAATAAGCAGTCTATCTTTGGAAAGAATATTTCTCAGCAAATCATTAATTTATTGGCTAAAAAATCGGCTACCATTGAAGAACTGTCTATCCAGCTCAGCTATCATTCTAAAGAAAATATACTGGAAAATCTGATCTTCCTTTTGGATTCAGGAAAAGTAAGAATGTTGAACTTCAGAACATATGCGCTGAATCATGAGTAATGAGAAATAGGTAGTGGGTAGTAATGGTAAACATTGTGTAAAAAGAGAGTATGATGTAATCATTATGAACTCAACCTGCCTACATCCGTTACTTTCAAACATTCACATCCTAAAACTCTCCTACCCTAAAACTCTGATATTTTCCGACTCTCAGATCAAAAACTTATCTTTGCAGTATGAAATCATTGAAAGTCGTTTTTTTAGGGACTCCTGAGTTTGCAAAAACTTCTTTGGAGGCTATCCATCAATCTCACCATCAGGTGGTAGGTGTAGTAACTGTTGCCGATAAAGCAAGCGGACGTGGACAGAAAATTCACCAGTCACCGGTAAAAATCTATGCAGAAGAAAACAATATTCCTGTTTTTCAGCCGGAAAAATTGAGAAACCCTGAGTTTCTTGAAGAACTTAGAAAGCTGGATGCTGATGTTTTTGTAGTGGTAGCATTCAGAATGATGCCTAAAGTGCTTTTTGAAATGCCTAAAATGGGAACTTTCAATCTTCATGCTTCATTACTTCCTGATTACAGAGGTGCTGCGCCTATCAATTACGCAGTGATCAACGGAGAAGAAAAATCTGGAGCGACGACCTTCTTTATCAATGAAAAAATTGATGAAGGTAATATTCTGCTTCAGCAGGAAATTGAAATTTTACCGGACGAAAATGCAGGAAGTCTTCACGACAGATTGATGGAGATGGGTTCAGGTCTTGTTGTTAAAACATTAGATGGTCTTGCTGAAAATGCTATTGAAGAAAAACCTCAGCCACACGTAGAACATCCTAAAAATGCTTATAAAATTTTCAAGGAAGATACGAGAATCAATTGGGAACAGCCTTCAAAAACCGTTCATCAGTTTATTCTGGGAATGTCTCCTTATCCTGCAGCTTTCACCACTTTAAAAATTGAAAATGAAGAAAAGGGATTAAAAATATTCGGGGGTAAATTTGAACTTTTTGATCACGGAAAACCAGCAGGAAGTCTCGATATTTCTAAGAATGAATTTAAAATCTTTACCCAAGACGGAATTTACTATCCTTTGGAACTTCAATTGGAAGGTAAAAAAAGAATGATGGTAAAAGATTTTCTGAATGGCTTCCGAAATTTTGACGGAATTACATTAGGCTAAAAATAGATCAATATCTCATATTGAAAAGTCCCGGAAGTGTTTATCAATAAACTTTCGGGACTTTTTATTTTTCTATCCTCAGCTTTTACTGACAATTTTCTTTCGGATTCGGCTAATAAACTCAGGAGTTACGCCCAGGTATGCCGCAATCTGAATATTGGTAAGACGGTTTGCGGTCTGTGGATAATCTTTTAAAAACTGAACATAGCGTTCATCCGAAGGCTTGCTTAAATTATCAATAATTCTACGCTGCAATGCTATAATTGACTTTTGAAACTTCAGTCTCATTAATCTTTCAATCTCCGGCATTTCGGCATATAATTTCTCTTTTTCCTTTTTGGGAATGAGAAGAATCTCACTATCCTCCAGTGCCTGGATATTGAGTTTTGAAGGAATACGATTGACAAAGCTATCAATATCAGAAATCCACCAGTTTTCAATTCCAAAATACAATATCTGTTCGGCTGCATTATGATGGGTATGAAAAACTTTAAAGCAGCCACTCACCACAAATCCTTCAAATTCACAAATCTCTCCTTCTTTTAAAAGGAATTCTTTTTTCTTTATTTTCTGAAGACTAAAGGCACTGCAGTATTTTTCCAGCTTTTCGTCTGAAATATCAATATATCCGCGGATGTGTTTTTTTAAAGACTCAGTCATGGTTTAAAAATAAAAAAAGGTTTAGAAAAATCCTAAACCTTATAATTTTGTATTGTAAACAGTCATTTATTGTGAAAACAATTCACTATTGACCGTTCATTTTCTATAGTTGTACCATCTCAGTCACCTCTACATCATATCCTCCAACCTGAGGTTTGATATTAGGGTTTTGAGTGATTACTTTAAACTTGTTGATTCCTAAATTCTTTAAGATCTGCGTTCCAATTCCATAGTCTCTGTAATTGTACGCTAATGTAGGATGCTGCTCCTGACCGTCCTGATAGTTCAGGAACTGCTGAAGTTTTCTCAATGTATTTTCAGAATTGGAAACGTTGTTGATAAAAATAATAGCTCCTTTTCCAGCTTCATTCACCATACCTGTTACTTTTTCCAGCAATGGTTTTTCACCGTTGTTCAGTCTGGTCAATACATCAAAATAAGAATCTGAAGACTGTACTCTTACCAAGACAGGCTCATCTACAGTCCATGCTCCTTTTGTCAGTGCAAAGTGGATCTGGTCGTTAGAAGTTTCTCTGAAAGCATAAAAATCAAACTCACCGTAGTGCGTTTTTACTTTTTTCTCTTCAAGCCTTTCAACCAGGTTTCCTTTTTTAAGCTGATAGTGGATAAGATCTTCGATAGAAACGATCTTCATATCATGTTTTTGAGCAAAAGCGTGAAGTTCAGGAAGACGGGACATTGTTCCGTCTTCATTCATGATCTCACAGATCACTCCTCCTTCTTTCAATCCTGCTAAATGCGTAAGATCAATCGCAGCTTCAGTATGTCCGGCTCTTTTTAATACTCCACCTTTTCTTGCACGAAGCGGGAAAATGTGACCAGGTCTCATAAAATCTGTAGGCTTGGATTTTTCATCCATTAGTGCTAAAATAGTTTTTGCTCTGTCACCTGCAGAAATTCCGGTAGATGTTCCGTTACCCAAAAGGTCAACCGATACGGTGAAAGCAGTTTCTTTAGGATCGCTGCTTCTGCTTACCATTACTTCAAGGCCAAGCTCATCACATCTTTTTTCAGGAAGCGGCATACAGATCAGTCCTCTTCCGTGAAGCGCCATAAAATTGATAATTTCCGGCGTTGTCAGTTCTGCTGCGCAAAGAAAATCACCTTCATTCTCTCTGTCTTCATCATCTACTACTATGATTATTTTACCATTTTTAAGGTCTTCGATAGCCTCTGGAATAGTATTTAATTTAATATCGGACATTTTTACTTTTTATTTTTGCAAAGATACTCATAAAAATAAGCATCTGCCAACTAATTATGAATGGTTTATTACGCTTTGGATAAGGAGTTAACTGCCTCTCTGAAAATCTCGTAAGATCTCAATCTTTTCTGATGATCGTAGATATGTGAATTGATCATCAGTTCATCTACCTGGAATCTTTCCTGAAAATCTTTAAGCTTTTCCTGAACTTCAGCCTGATCTCCGATAAATGTATATCTCAGTTTCTGTAAAACCATAGATTTTTCCATGGGAGACCAGATTTCATCCATGTCATCCACGGGTGGAGCAAAAGGTTTTCTGTCATTTCTTACAATATTAATAAATGCCTGAAATAAAGTGGTAGAAATTTTATGAGCTTCTTCGGATGTTTCTGCTGCCACACCATTGACACAGGCAATGATATAAGGTTTGTCCGAATACTTTGACGGCTCGAAATGTTCTCTGTAAATTTTAAAGGCCATTTCCATCTGTTCAGGAGCAAAATGTCCTGCAAATGCATATGGCAAACCTAGTTCTGCAGCCAGCCATGCACTATCTGTACTTGATCCCAGAATATAAAGCGGAATATCCAACCCTTCTCCCGGAATGGCACGAACCATCGCATCTGAATTTTCTTTTGAGAAATATCTTTGAAGTTCAAGAATCTGTCTTGGAAACTGCTCATTGATGATCGCTGGATTTCTTCCCAACGCTTGTGCTGTTAAGCCATCTGTTCCCGGAGCTCTTCCTAATCCAAGGTCAATTCTTCCCGGAAATAAAGATTCCAAAGTTCCAAATTGTTCTGCAATGATAAGAGAGCTGTGATTAGGAAGCATAATTCCTCCTGATCCTACTCTTATTTTTTTCGTTCCGTTAGCGATGAAACCTATTAAAACAGAAGTTGCTGAGCTTGCAATACTTTCCATATTGTGGTGTTCTGCCAGCCAGAATCTTTTATAATTTAAATTTTCAGCGTGATTGGCTAGTGATAAGCTGTCCTGAAAAGTATCATGAATGCTTTTGCCTTGCTTTACCGGTGCAAGATCTAAAACAGAAATTTCAAAATTTTTCATGTTATGATGTTGATTTTTCTTTAATCTGAAAAACAAGGCAAATTTAAAACATAAAAACTGCATTAGTTACTTTTTGTAATTAATAAAAACAATCGATCAGTTCAGGGAAAAACTATTGGAATAAAATTTTTGTTCAGAAATTTTTGTTTAGCAATAAATTGTATAATTAGTATATTTGATTACGTTTAATTTTATAAAACTACAATGCCAATCGAAATCCCAACTCAAAGTACAGCCCCTGTTTATTTTCCAAATACGAACTATAAAATAGTAAGATATCTTGATTTAGTAAAATTCATATCTCTAATTCAAACAAAAAAATTATACTTTTCACGTTTGGATAAATTTGAAGATCAATATGAAGGTACAGTTCCTGAGCTAACTCTTCAAGATTACAAAGATTGGTATACTAATTTTACTCAAAATAGATTATTAGATATAATTACAACAAGCGTTGATGAGTATGTGGAACAAGCATTAATTGATCAAAAAAATGTTGTAGAAAAATATAAAAAACTAGTTTGTGTTTCTTGTTGGAATAAATATGATTCAGAGTCTTATGCATTATGGAAGATTTATTCAGATTTATCTAAAGGAATTATGATAACTACGAGTATTGAAAAAATGAAGATGGCTTTTGAACATACAAAAGAACAAATTCAGCTAAGTGAAGTCAAATATCTAGATTACAAAAAAGATAAAATGAAATTGGGCAATTTGAATTATCCTATTATTCATAAAAATATTCATTATGATTATGAAAAGGAGATAAGATTAATATACCAGGTTCCTTTTCAATCAGGATTAAATTATGATTGGTCTCAAGAAGAAAATCAATTTGGCAAATATATTAACGTTGATATTGATATTTTAATTGAAGAAATAATAATAAGCCCTAAGGCACCTCAATGGTTCTTTGATTTGATTTCTAATTTACTTAGAACCTACAAAATTGAAAAAAAAATCTCTTATTCAGATTTAAAATAAACATTCTAAACAAATAAGAATAAAAAGGGTTTTGAACATTTTCAGGATCCTTTTTTATTTTACAGGGTTTTGTTTAAGTGGTTTTTAAAACAAACAATATGAATAAGTACATTTTAACAAAAATAATTCAATAAAAAGAGATTTATTAATTATATTCGTATACCAAATTTTTAAAAATGTTAATATGATCAAAAAACCAAACAGTCTGTTTTATAAGCAGATCCTGACAGGAAAAACTGTGTTTATGAGTTTCCTTATTGCTGCCACATTGTCGTCTTGCAGTAAAAACAATGAAGAAATGACTTCTGAAGCTCAAACGAATGCCTTCAACGCTGACAATGTAAAAAAAGGGCAATTGAACGGCCAGGAAATTACCTATGAAAGAAAAAACGGAATGAATTTCTTTCAGGGAGATATTGTTCTTACCGACAAACAATTATCAGAAGGTAATGAAGTTAATAAAGGCGGCGCCAGCTATTCAAGATGGCCCAATGGTAAAATTTACTACACCATTGCCAGCAATATGGGTTCCATCAACGTTAATAAAATCAATTCTGCGATCAGCGAGTATAATAATAAGACCAATACGCAGTGGATCTACCGCACCAATCAATCCAATTATGTGGAATTTATTTTCGGAAGCTCATCAGGATCTGATGGTTGGGCTCATATCGGATATCAGGGTGGAAAACAAACCGTTTCTTTGGATCAATATATTTCTGTAGGATCAGTCATTCATGAAATGGGACATACAGTAGGACTTTACCATGAACATACCCGTAAAGACAGGGATCAATATGTAAAAATCCTTTGGAACAATATTCAAAACGGACAATCTTATAATTTCAACATCTATAATTCCGGAACAGATATAGGACCTTTTAATATTAATTCGGTGATGATGTATTGGCCAACCTCTTATTCTAAAAATGGGTTACCAACGATCACCAGAGCTGATAATAGCAATTTTACTTATAACAGAACCGGATTTACTACCGGAGATATCAATACCATCAATGCGATGTATCCTTAAATTTTTAAGAATCACCTATCCATAAAAAAAGAACTCTTACGAGTTCTTTTCTTTTTTATAATTATAATGATTAATTAAAATCCTGATTTCGTTAAATTCAAAATGATTGGGCAATGCATTCTTCCACTCGGTTAAAGTTTCGTGTGGATTTTTGTAGAACTCATCTTCAAAAGCTTTGATTTTATCTGAAGTAATAACTCTGGCGATATCCAGCAATCCCTGTTCTGCAAATTTGGCAAGATGTCCTATAACCGTTTCTTTTACCAATCCTCTTTCTAAAGCAATTTCCCCAATAGTTTTTCCTTGTTCAAACAGCTGGAAAGTCAAAACCTGTGACGGAACTTTAGCAATTTTCAGATTAATTTCCTTATCATTTTTTTCATCTAAAAGTTTTGTTTCAAGCAAATGAATATCTTTGAGACTATTCAGATACTCTTCAATATCTTCCAGCCAGCTTTTAAATTCTTCGTTATATTGTTTTAAACCTTTTGCTCCTTTTATTTCAGCATAAAATTCTTTTAAAGGATCAAAAATTTTATTTCTGGTTTCTGTAAAAAAGAAATTAACAGCTCCTTTTGATTTACTCTCAATTTCAGACCATTCTTCTTTCTGTTCAATAAAATTATTAACCTTCTGAAAAATGATCCGTTCCAGTTTCTCAAATATTTTTCCAAGATTTACCGCTTCATGTTTCAACTGAAGATAAAGCTGCTTGGTTTTAACATGGTCAATATTCTTAGTAACAATGGAAAGGTTATTCCACTCTTCCACTTCTTTCAAAAACCACGTACAGTCTAACGTACGCAATACTTTTCTGATGCTGTAATCATATTTTTCCTGATTCAGGATCGCTTCAACATGGTCATTGGCAATAGTATCTGTGTGGAAATGCAAAATCCTATTATCCTTGAAAATAACTTCGGGAGTAATTTTTGATTTTAAAACAATTCCTTCCAATGTTCTGCAACGGGATAAAGCTACATAGACCTGACCGGCAGTAAAACTCTTTCCGGCATCAATAATCACTTTATCAAACGTTAATCCCTGACTTTTGTGAATTGTAACCGCCCATGCTAATTTGATGGGAAACTGTTCGAAACTTCCCAACACTTCTTCCTGGATATTTTTATCAGTATCAAGGAAATATTTTTTCTGTTCCCAGGTTTCTCTTTTGACAACAATTTCTCTTTCACTTTCATCCAATACAACACGGATTTCATTTTCATCCAATCCAATGATCTCGCCCAGTTTTCCGTTAAAATATTTCTTTTCACCAGTAATATCATTTCGGATAAACATGATCTGAGCTCCAATTTTCAGTTCTAAAAACTGTTCGTTCGGAAATTGGTTTTCTTTGAAATCACCTACCAGTTTAGCTTCATACACCTGAGGATCAACTTTTATTTCTGTCAGTTTTTCCTGGTTGATCTCATCTGCCATTTTGTTGTGAGAACACAGATATACATAAGATTCTTTTCCCATATCAAAGTCAGGATCATACCTTTCATTGAGATGATTAAAGTCTATATTATCCACATCGCCGTCACGGATAGCATTCAGAATTTCCAGAAACTCTTCGTCAGATTGTCTGTACACTTTTGTCAGTTCAATGGTAACGATAGGAATTTCTTTAATGGCATGGCTGTCAAAAAAGAAGGGTGAGTTGTAATACATTTTCAAAATGTGCTCATCCCTCACTACGGGAGGAAGCTGAAACAAATCCCCGATAAAAAGCATTTGTACCCCTCCAAATCTCTGATTATTCCTTCTGATGAATCTCAAAGAAAAATCCATCATATCCAGAACATCAGCCCTCAACATTGAAACCTCATCAATGATAATGATTTCAACTTCTCTCAGAAGCTTCAGCTTGTCTTTACGATATTTGAAATGAGGCATCAGATCGGCAATATTATTAGCCAAACTGGTATCTATCCTTTCTGTAGTAGGAAGAAAGGTTCTTAACGGCAGTCCAAACATGGAATGGATTGTTACTCCTCCGGCATTAATGGCAGCAATTCCCGTAGGAGCCACTACAATATGCTTTTTCTTTGTACGCCTTACAAAATCATTAAGAAATGTTGTCTTTCCTGTTCCGGCTTTTCCGGTTAAAAAAACACTTCTGTTCGTATATTCTATTAAGTCAAAAAAATGATTATTCATCTTCGTCAAAAATACGGAAATGAATTTGAATTTCTTACCTTGGCATAAGTTTTGAAAATTCTTAAAAAGAAAAAAGTTTATTGTGAAAAAATTATTCTTTCATATCCCGGCAGTAGTATTGTGTACTACATTAACTTTAGTTTCGTGTAATACATCAAAGAGTGCCAATACCAATCTTCCCATTGATATTGCTGACAGACCTGCTGACGAAGACAGTCAGAAATATGAACAGGCACAGTTGGATAGATTAAAAGCTTCTATTGAATCTGAAGTATCAGGAGAAAAATGTACGGATGCTAATGACTGGACATTTGCTCCAATGGGATCAAAAGCCTGCGGCGGACCTCAGCAATACATTGCCTATCCTAAGAAAATAGAAGCGACTTTCTTACCAAGGGTGAATGAGTATACGGATAAAGTGAAAGCTTTTAATGAAAAGTATAATATTACGTCTGACTGTATGATGATCGCGCCACCTACATCACTCAAATGTATCAATGGTAAGATCAGACTTATTACACCGGATAATAATTAACAATAAAGCAAAGGTTCTATATCAAATCGAAAAAGCTCTGTTTCAGAACAGAGCTTTTATATTTATTTTAAATAGATCAATGGTGAATTTTGCTTCGCAAGTGAATGGTGAATTTTTACACCAAAAAAAATTGACAAGCGAAGCGGATTGACGATTGACCTTTCACTATTTCATAGTCAACAAGTGAATTTTGTTTCACAAGTGAATAGTGAATTCTAATCGCAAAATAATTGACAAGCGCAGCGGATTGACGATTCACTATTCATTCTTTACTTGACATCCTAAAATTGATGATCCTTCACATTCTCCTTATACCATGATGAATATTTCACATAGTTATCTGCAATTCTGTTCACTTCTCCTTCCAGTAACTGGGCATTGATATCTTTGATTTTTCTTGCAGGAACTCCTCCCCAAACTTCTCCGGATTTAATGTGAGTTCCCTGTGTCACTACAGAACCTGCTCCTACGATGGAGTTTTCTTCTACCAGACAGTCATCCATCACAATCGCTCCCATCCCGATCAGTACATTATCTTTAATGGTACATCCATGCACAATGGCATTGT
>CBFQYI010000074.1:0-12957 GCA_965720825.1 uncultured Chryseobacterium sp.
TGGAAAAACTATTAATTGGTAATCCGGAATGCTTTATAAAAGCTGAAATTTTACAAAAATTTAAAGTATCAAAACAAACATTTGTAACGTCTCTGGGTACGGTTTAAACATCAGTACAATGCATTACGAATTAATTGATATGTAACAAGAATTCACTGCTTTAAGTAAGAACATAAAGCATTAATTTTCAATGTAAAGTCAATTAAGAAAGCCGCGGTGGCTGGAAAATCTGAGAAAGGTATTGGTTGGAAAAGTCTTTTTCCTTGTAGATACTGCTTTTCTTTGAAACAGTAATTTCCTTAGGTTTTTTTATTTCAAATGAAAGCTCCGGAAGCTGGGCGTGTACGGTAAGTACGATAGGTGGATTGATAAATGGCAGTTTCTGATCGGTATCCCAGTCAGAATCCTGTTTGTGGTTATCATAATGCTCCATTACAAATTCTGAAAAGCTTCCATGGTATTCCATGAAATGTTCCACAAACATAGGCACTTTCAATACTTCCCCCGCATTGGTGGTAGCCAGCACATACATCATTGAACATAATATGGAGAACCATTTTAACATGTGTGCAAATATAGGGCTTAAATTTTTTCTGAAGGAGCTTTAGTATTAATTTTTTGAGAATTTTAGCCAGTTTAAAAGCAGTTTAAATAAATAATAACTCTTCGTAAAAATGTTAGGTTTATCAAACAAAAATCAAAGTCTTGACTTCAGTCTGCTTAATGTCTCCTGTGAGATATTAAGATAGGAAGCTACCAATTTATTGGAAAGCCTTCTTACCACCACAGGGTTTTCATCCAAAAGCTGGCGGTATTTTTCAAGAGCATCCTGAACTAGGAAAGACATCAGCCTTTTGGTATTATTTACATAAGCAGTTTCCAGATATATTCTGTAAAATTTTTCCCATTGCGGAATAATTTCCAAAAGATGATAAAAATTTTTATGACTGATATAATATACTTCTGAATCCTCTACGGCTTCTATGAATTCCTCAGAGGGTTCAGAAGTAATAAAACTGGTGAGTGCAGTTGCAAACTGATTTTCAAAAGCAAAATATCGGGTAGAATCCTGCCCCTCTTCATTGATGAAAAATATGCGGAGACAGCCATTTACAACAAAAAATGTTCTCTGGCTGTTTTGCCCGTTGGAAAGGAGCATTTCATTCTTTTTTAATTGGATAGGTCTGAAATAAGACAGAATTGTTTCCAATTCTGTATCCGTTACCGATATTCTATTGTTGATATATGACGTTAAAAGTTCCTGCATGTAAGCAAAAATAGTAATAAATGGCTTTGCTTACTTCTTTTATTCTGTTCTAGCTATGAGTTTTCTGCCTGCCCGGATTTCCAGTATGAACAAATGTACATCCCTTGGGGGTCCCATTCCAGTGTTGTTCTGAAGTACGTACGAAGCTCATGCACAGTGGCATATTCTGCAGCGATGTAAACATATTCTTTCAATACTCCGGGTGGAAACTGGGTAGATTTCACTGTCTCTGAAAGCTTGCTTCCCTTTTCAGGATGAGGATTGTGCAGCCATTCTACCGAAATATCTGCCGCAGAACACAAGATCAGTTCGTCCTCTTTATCTGCCACTTCCAATATTATTTTTGCTCTTACATAAGATGGAAACTGTTCTGCGATGGCACAAATCACAGGTAGTGCCGTTGCGTCTCCTGCCATCAGATAAAAATCAGCTTCAGGAATTAAAGGTTTTGTACTTTCTTTCATTCCTATTTCCAATATATCACCTGGTTTGGTCTTCAATGCCCATGCAGAAGCTGGTCCGTTGTCACCATGAGCTACAAAATCAATGCTCAGTTCCTTTTTTTCCAGATCAATTTTTCTGTTGGTATATGTTCTGATGAGAGCCACGTTTTCTTCTTCAGTGGGGATAAAGATTTTATTATTAGATCCGGATTTAACATTAGCCAATAATTCAGCCTGGTTTTTATCAATACCAAATATCACACGGATTAAATGCGGTGTAATAAAGAGCTTCTTTTTAACGGTAAATACAGAACGTATTTTTTTCGTTTCTTTTACTTGAGATGTTAGGGAATTTTCCATTGTTATTTTTTGTTAAATAGTAAAATAATCATTGCAATCACACAGCTGATTGCTCCGAACAGGTAGACAGTCTGATAATCAAACCAGCCGGCAATTAATCCTGCAATGGGACCTGCGAGTCCTAATGAAAGATCAACAAATGCCACATAGGCTCCTAGCGCCGTTCCTCTCATCTGCGGCTTTACTTTTTGAATGGCAAGAACACCCAAAGCCGGAAAAACCAATGAAAATCCAATACCCGTCAATCCACATCCGATAATAGCTAATGTTTTGGAAGCAGAGGTCCAGATCAGCATTTGTCCAGCCACTTCAATAATCAGAGAGATAAAGGCTATTATAAGGCCTCCGTATTTATCCGGAAAAGAAGCAAAGAAAATTCTGGTCAGTACATAACATGCTCCGAAGATCATAAAAGCCAGTGAAGCATCACCCCAATTTTTTTGGGTAAAAAACAAGGCAATAAAAGAGGCTATACATCCAAAAGCCATTGATGAAAAAGCAAGGCTCAAACCCTGACCCGATATAGCACCAATGATTTTGTAGAAAGGCGTTCTTACATGATCTTTATCCACGGGAATAGAAGGAAGTTTTGCAGTGGAAAGCCAGCTTACCAGAGGAAGTAAGGCAATAAGAAGAAAAGCAGGCAGAATATTGTATTCTTTACTTAACCAGATACTGATGGGAGCTCCGATGGCAATTCCAGCATACATGGCAATACCATTCCAGGTCATAACTTTTCCTGAGCTGGAATGTCCTACAAGACCTATTCCCCACGTTAATGCTCCGGTAACCAGAAAACTTTCACCAACCCCATGAATAATCCTTGCCAATAAGAGAAAAGCAAGTGCCAGAATAGGTTGAGCCTGAAATAATACCGCCAGTACATAAATAATCCCGGCAATAACAGCCAGTATTACACCCGACATTTTACTTTTCTTAGCCCCTCTGGTATCTGTAATTTTTCCGGAATAGGCACGGGTTAAAAGTGTTGACAATGATTGCAGACCAATCACAAGTCCTACAATAATGCTGTCAAAGCCTAATGTGTTCTGAACAAACCTGGGAAGTACTCCCAATGCAATTCCTATGGTAAGGTAGACTGCAAATACCGAAACGATAATAGGAGCAGTTGCCTGATAGAAATTAATAATCTGTCCTTTTTCTAATGTTGTACTCATAAATTTTGTTTAAAATATTCGGGTGCAAAGGTCTCGGTACAACAGATAAAAAACTTTGACTTAGATCAAAAAAGGAAGAACAGTCTTAATCAAGATTCAAAAAACCGTCTGTAAGACCTTTCCATTGTATTTTAGCAATCCCCATCATTCCGCCTATAGCAGTAGCAAGATTTCTGATAACATCCGGAAACTTCGCGTTCCAGTTGGGTCTTTCATTTCGTCCGTATACGGCTGCTTTTAAATAAGCTATATTTCTGGATATCATAAAGGTTGAGCTCGCTGCAGAACTGTAAAAATGAGCAATGTGACGGGTTTTCTTATTTTGGGGATCTACTGATGGCCTGCATGTGATCGATATACTTTCAGAAAAACTGTCCTGATAGAAACAGATATCTGTTATTTCTACCCAATCGTACCCTTTAGCTTCAGGTTCTCCCGGCCCCGGAATATCAATGCGGATAAAATCTCCTTTTTGAGGTTCGCGATGGACAGGATTACCATCAAAATCATATAATTTAAATGTAGCGAAAGCTTTCCCGGTATAATTTCCCCAATTATTAACTGAAAAGAATCTTTCTTTTAAGAGGTTAAACTTTTCCGGAATCAGGTCCTGGTTAAATACTTTTCTGCTTTCCGTATCATGGAAGCCTCCGAATTTTTGTACAGGAACTCCCTTAAATATCTTTGGACTCATATGATAGGTTTTTAAGCAAATTAGAACAAAAACCTATAAAATTTTATGAGCAAGATCACAAAAGAGTTAAACAATTGTTTGATTACAGGTTTATCCAGGTCTTTTTTTGATAATAATTCACTTTTTACTACTGTCCTATTTTGCATAAAAAACAGGCATACAATTCTTCAGATGGCGAATTATATTTAAATAGATATGTTTTTACGTCAGTAATTTCGGAATCCCAAAGAAAACCAACAACATTTAAGGAATAATTATTTTTACTTAAAATAAATAATTTTTAAAAAAAATAAGCTTATAGTGTTTTGCATAACATGATTTTTGTTTATATTTGTGAATCGAAATAATTTTTTTTCATCATTTGTGTTTTTTTAAGGTCTTCACTCGTGGAGACCTTTTTATTTTCAATAATCTCATAATTGAATATTGGCTATTGAAGTGGAAAAATGGACGAAATGTGAAATATTATCTTTTTCAATCTTCCCAATCGCTTTTATACAAAGGAATATATAAAGTTTTGAGATGTTAATAACTCTTCTTTTTGACAATCCCGACCAGCTTTGTACGTGTTTTAAAGCCTATTGAATGGTTTTAATAAAATCTGTTGGCCTGAACTGCATCACAGACTGAAAACTTCTGGTATAGGCCTGAACACTCTTGTAGCCTACTTCATAGGCTGTTTCTGAAATCGTGAGATTCCCGGAACTCAAATATTCCAGACTTTTGATGATACGAAGCATTTGCTGATATTTGCTTAAGGTAAGACCTGTTTCCTTTTTAAAAATACGTTCCAGGGTACGGAAAGATAAAAGCGCTGTATCACTAAGGTCTTCCATTTTGATCTCATTTCGGTAATGACTGTGGAGATGTTCTATGACCTTAGCAAGACGTTTATCTTTGGGAAGACTGATATGAAGAGTCAGAGAATGTTCTACAAACTGCGGAAGTTCGTTGAACAATGCTTTCAGAAACAGGCTCTCATTATGATCCGCAGTCATCAGCTTAGACCATTTCTCTGCATATTTTATCATTTCTTTTAAAACAGGAGGAACAGAAAATACATTCACATCATGATAAAAAGATTCCCGGGTGCTGATCTCTGCAAACATAATCATCAGTTTTATCTTTTCAGAATGGGAATTGGTTTTATGAACAGCATTTGGCGGAATCCATACGGCATGATTTTGAGGAAGGAGATAGATTTTTTCTTCGATAGTAATATACTGAAAACCACTCTCCACATAGACAAGCTGGCCTTTCTGATGGTGATGAAGAACGTTATCGTGAATCCAGTTTTCTTCAAACCATACAAAATAAGGCTTTTTAAGTTCATCTATTTTTATACTGTCGTTAGCATTCATGTCGTTTCAGGTTAAAACTTTGGCAAAATTAAACAAAATTACTATGTTAATTTTGTGGAAAAGTTTTTATTATGATGAAGAATGAAGTAAAAAAGAATGCTTCGTATGTTTTATTAATCATTAATGTTCTAGTTGTTATACTCATTTCCAGTAATCTTCGTTCACCGATTGTGGCCGTTGCCCCTGTTCTTGGAGAAGTAAGAGATACCTTGAAACTGGATAATTTTCAGGTGAGTTTACTTACTTCTATTCCCCTGTTTATGTTTGCCGCCTGTTCTGTACTGGTGAGCAGATTTTCTAATAAGTTTGGAATCAGTAAGCTTCTGATGTATTCTCTGATTATTTTAAGCTTCGGATTGTTTTTACGAATCAGTGGTTCTCTATGGCTTTTGTTTTTAGGTTCCATATTCATTGGGTTGGGAATATGCATCGGAAATGTGGTCACTCCGGGATATGTTAAGAATAATTTCCCGAAGCAGATAGGTCTTATGACAGGAATTTTTGCTGTATCTATGAATCTTACAGCAGCTTTAGCTTCCGGATTCAGTGTGAAAATAGGAGAACTGACAGGTTTTGGATGGAAAGGATCTCTGGGAATATGGTTGGTAATTGCTGCATTGGGTTTCCTTGTTCTATCATTGGAATTCATATTTAACAAAAGAAATCCTGCTCCACCTAAAACAGCACTAAGTACTTCAGACTTTAATATGTTCAAATCTGCACAGGCATGGAATATCAGTATTTTTATGGGATTGCAGTCTTTATTTTATTACTGTCTGGTAGCCTGGCTGCCTTCATTTCTTGCTGATTTTCATATGCAGGGAGAAAGCTCGGGCTGGGTGTTTTTTGTGATTCAGATCACGATGATTCCTGTGACGTTTTGCTGTCCGATTATTGCCAGTAAAATGAAAGACCAAAGGCTGATGATCCTTTTCATATGTACTCTGATGTTCGGAAGTACCATGATGTTTGTCTTCCTGAAATCTCAGTGGATTTATGTAAATGCTGTGATTATAGGTATTTCTAATGGATTGTCTTTCAGCTTGTCAATTCTTTTCTTTTCCACAAGAACGAAAAACAGTATCAATGCGGTTAAAATATCAGGAATGGCTCAGTCTGTGGGATATCTGATTGCTGCGTTCGGGCCACCGCTGTTTGGAAAATTACATGATTGGGACATCTCCTGGAACAGTTCATTCTATTTATTAAGCTGTGCTGTATTGCTGATGCTGTATTTTGGATTGAAAGCAGCAAGAAATAAGTATGTGGAAGATTAGAATAGTCAAAGGTCAGGTGACACGTCTTTTATTGCTGGATGCTACCCATTCTTCTTTTTGGCATTTTGGGCAGCTTCCGGCATTACCCGCTTTTTTATGTTCAGTATACCCACAGAATATACAAGAGTAATGTCTTTCCTCATGAATATATTTTAACGGATTATGTAATGAACCTGGCATAATAGGAAGTCCATATTTTACAGATTCATCTTCTAAAAAGAATACACTGATCTCTCCTGATATTTCTTCTATAGCCATTTCAATCTGCCCAAGTTGCGAAATTCCTTTTAGTCTCAACTCAGCAAAGAATTCGTCACTCCCAAGGTTTTCTTTTTGAAAGTTTTTAATTGAAAATTCGCCATTTTCTACCAGGCAGATAGATTTTCCTTCCACCAGGTTTTCAAAATTTTTACTTTTTCCGATAAAATGGGTCACAATAGAATATAGAAGAATAATAACAATAAAAACAATAAGGGATGAAATAATTCCAACATCCTTATTAAACATAGGATCTCCTGCTGCCGATCCCAGGCCAATAATAACTACCAACTCAAAGATCGAGAGTTGTTTTACCCCTCTTTTTCCTAAAATTCTAAGTCCGATGATAATAGCCAGGAACATAATCATGGTACGAAGAATGATCTCCAAAAGAAAAGACCATTCTTCGTGTCCCAATAATAATTCTTTCCAATCAAGATTTAAGAGAAA
Source organism: uncultured Chryseobacterium sp. (assembly GCA_965720825.1). Taxonomy (GTDB): domain Bacteria; phylum Bacteroidota; class Bacteroidia; order Flavobacteriales; family Weeksellaceae; genus Chryseobacterium. Next base: position 7,289 of record CBFQYI010000074.1, read on the forward strand.
AACTGACAGCATACAAATTATTTATCAGGAAATATTCAAAAAATAAGCCATAACTCCTGTTATTTATTTCATATCTGTTTCAGGCTTACCTCTTCTCCGTCTTTCAGTATGGAACATTGGTTTTCGAGTCCTTTTTCTATTATTTTTCCCTGAATAAATTTTCGGTCTTCTCTGCAATGGCTTACTGCTTCCAGATGGGTTACCCAAACAGTAGAATCCGATGCATATTCACAGACTTTTACAATGTCTTCACTGGTCATAATAATAGGATCTCCCGCAGAGAAAGTAGCAGCACCTCCTGCCACAATAATGTGCTGCGGTTGGTGTTTGTCGATTTCTTTACCAATTTCATCATACCAGATGGTGTCTCCTGCAATATAGACTGATTGATTGTCTTTTTTAAAAACAAAACCATTTACGATTCCCATTTTTTCTCCGATTTCTCCGGTTCCATGCTGACCTTTGGTTGTAGATATTTCAATATTTTTCCATTGAATACGATCATTCACAATGATAACATTTGTGAATCCCTGTTCCGTAATCTGGGCGGAAATAGCATTTGAACAAATAATCGGAATATTTTTATCAAGAAGTTCGATGGCTGCAGAATCCCAATGATCAGGATGAAGATGGGTAACAGCAACAGCATCAATTTCTTTTAATCTGTTATTTAATTCTTCCTTACTAAAGGGCAGATCTACCAATGGGTTCAGTAATTCACTGTCTGTCATAGGCATTTTTCCCATAGACCCTTTTTCTCCCAGCATGGGATCTACGAGGATGGAAATTCCATCAATATTCAATAGCAACGTTGCATTGCGCCATAATTGTAATTTCATTTTGACTAAGTTTGTAAAGCAAAGCTATTGCCCGACAAGGGTAAAACAATCGAAGGTTACCAAAAGGTTAACCATAAATATTCAATGGACTTATGAATTTTGAAGAATTTAAAAACTGTGGATTAAGACGAAGTCTGACTATTCTTTCCGGGAAATGGAAACCTTTGATCCTGCATAATCTTTTTGAGGAAGATCAGGTCCGTTTTGTAGAACTTTGGAGGAATATGCCCCGGGTTTCTAAGAAAGTATTGGCAGAACAGCTGAAACAGTTGGAAGAAGACCTTATTATTGAACGGATTGAAGTTTATAATTTCCCACCGGAAGTCTATTATAAATTAACGGAGAAAGGACAAAAACTGGGTCCTATTCTTTCTGAACTTCATTCATGGGGAAATGAATTGGGATAAAATTATTTTTTAAATATTTTATATATTGTTGAAAATTACAGTGTAATTTGAATGATATAAAAACTAATAACAATTTTTACAAATGAAAAGAATCATTATTTTGATTTCCTGTGCGTTAGGCGCATGGGTAACTGCACAGATAGCACCACCGCCAACGATTCAAAGATCCAACACCACATCCCGCGGACTTACTGTCAATTCAAGAAAAGGGACATTAATTGAAAAGAAACTCACCCATCTGGGCAAGTTCAAAAACCTGAACATTCAAAAAATTGTAACGAAAGATATTTCTGACAATTCATCAGATACTCTTTTGGGAATCATGTATGAATATGAAACCTTTGATGAAATCTCCAAAAAGACACTTACTATTGACAAAAATGAGTTAGGAAAACTGATTCAGGCTCTTCAGACTGTAGAACAGAAAGAAAACGAAAAGGCTGGCCAGGAAACCAAATATAAGTTTGTAACGATGAGTAATATTGAATTCGGAAGTGTTTATCGGGAAAAGATTTCTTCATGGGTTAATTATATAAAAATTCCATCCAATCATTTTAATCAGAACTTACTGGAATTCAACAAAGATGAATTAAAAGAATTGATCACTATTTTGAAGAAAGCAGAACAGGAGCTTTACAATCACTGATACAGAACCGTATTAAATATTTAAACATAAAAACCTTATAGGTTATGAAAACCTATAAGGTACATTTAAAAAAATTAAAAATAATTATTACCGGAACAGATCGTTTATTCTCTAAACTGATCCAGAACCTCCGTAATATTCTGATAGACAAAATCCAATTCTTCTGATGTAATACAATAAGGAGGAACCAGATAGATTACATTTCCCAACGGCCTCATGATAATCCCTCTCTGTAAGAATTCATTGTAAAGCTTCTTCCCTATTTCATTGAAATAAGAAGTATCATTCCCGGTTTTAAAATCGAAAGCCAAAATAGTTCCGATCTGACGAACCTTTTCGACATGAGGATGCAAAGCAAGTACTTTCACAAACTCTGAATGCTGATTAGTGATGCGGTTGATATTCATTTGAGTTTCATTTGTCAATAGTAATTCCATACTGGCAAGAGCCGCTGTACAGGCTAAAGGATTAGCAGTAAACGAATGCCCGTGAAATAAGGTTTTATAACGGTCTTCGGAAAGGAAAGCCTCATAAATTTCATTGGAGCAGGTTGTAATTCCCATAGGCATGGTTCCTCCTGTCAATCCTTTTGAAAAACACATAATATCCGGCTTTTCCGTAAGATAATCTGCAGCGAAAAGCTTACCTGTTCTTCCAAATCCTGTAAAAACTTCATCCTGGATCATAAGAACGCCTTCTTCCCTACAGAATTTCATCAGCTGACTAAGGTCTTCAGCTTCATACATCAACATCCCGGCAGCTCCCTGAACTAATGGTTCATAGATAAAACAAGCCACTTCATCAGCTAATTCTTTAATCTGTTTCTGCAGGCTTTCCAGATTTTCTGCATTGGGTGTATCTATAAAAACAACTTCAAACAGCATGCTTTCAAAAGGTCTTGTCCAGAAGCTTTTTCCACTTACAGACATGGCCCCGAAAGTATCTCCATGATAGGCGTTTTTAAAAGCTAAAATCTTTGTCTTCTTTTTCTCTTGATTGTATGCATATTGAATACACATTTTCAAAGCAACTTCTACTGCTGTAGAACCATTATCCGAATAAAAAACCTTTTTCTGGCCAGCCGGAAGAAGTTTCAATAAATTTTCTGAAAGCTGTACAGCGGGCTCATGGGTAAATCCTGCAAAAATAACCTGCTCCAGTGTATTCAACTGTTCAAAAACACGTCGTGCAATATAAGGATGTGAATGTCCATGTAACGTTACCCACCATGATGAAACAACATCCAGATATTTTTTTCCTTCGTTATCATACAGATAAATTCCTTTTCCTTTTACAATAGGAATGGCATCATCAGCTGTTTTCATCTGCGTGTACGGATGCCAGTTGACCGCTTTATCTCTCTCCTGCAGGCTGATTTTTTTTGTTATTGTATTCATATTTTGATGTAAAAAGTAGAAATGAGTGATGGAGTTGGATTAAACAATAATTTAGTTGAATATGTTATCGTAAATGTTGGATTGATCGCAAAGGCGCAAAGTTTCATCATAGATTGCGAATATTTTAAGGACGCAAGAAAATCAAAGATTTTCAGCAAGTTAGGTTTCATTTCCTTGTAGATTTTTTTTAATTTCATCTGCTTAATTTGCATAATCTGCTAGAGAATGAAAATTTGCAATGTTAAATTTTATCGGAGATAAAATCCTTGCACCTTAAAATATTTCTTACTACAAAAGCTTTTGCGTCTTTGCGTTCTCCAACTTATAGAGCAGTTTATAAAAATTCAAAAACCAATTTTATAATAAGCGCTATAATAACAGTAATCCAGCTCATCACTCATAATTTATAATTCATAATTATCTAACAGCATGTTTCTTTTTTCATCATAGGTTTCAGCCCTAACGTCTGAAGCATCTGCATATCTTCTGAAACTCCAGGATTAGGTGTTACCAATAACGTTTCTCTTTCTCCCGTAAAAATGGAATTAGCTCCTGCCATAAAGCACCATGCCTGTTCTGTTTCAGACATTTCTATACGTCCGGCACTTAATCTTACCATAGAAGAAGGCATTACAATTCTTGCGGTGGCAATCATTCTTACCATTTCCCAGGTATCTACTTTTTCATTATCTTCTAATGGTGTTCCTGCTACTCTGGCTAATGCATTGATTGGAATAGATTCAGGATGTTTTGGCATTGTTGCCAATGTAAGCAGCATTGAAATTCTGTCTCTGTGGGTTTCACCAAGTCCGATAATTCCTCCGGAACACACTGTGATTCCTGCTTTTCTTACATTATTTATAGTATTGATTCTGTTGTCAAAAGTTCTGGTGGAAATGATCTCTTCGTAATATTGCTCAGAAGTATCAAGGTTGTGATTGTAAGCATATAATCCTGCTTCCTGCAATCTGATCGCCTGTTCTTCGGTAAGCATTCCCAGTGTACAGCAAACTTCCAGACCAAGATCGTTTACGCCTTTTACCATATCAATTACCCTGTCGAAATCACGGTTATTACGGACTTCACGCCATGCTGCTGCCATACAGAATCTTGATGATCCGGAATCTTTTGCTTTCTGAGCGTGGGCAATTACGGTTTCTGTAGGTAACAAAGCCTGTACTTTGATATTCGTGTGATAACGGGCTGCCTGTCCGCAGTATGAGCAGTCTTCAGGACATCCTCCTGTTTTGATGGATAATAAAGTGGAAATCTGTACTTCAGAAGGATCATGCCATTCACGGTGTACGGTGGCTGCTTTATAGATCAGCTCCATCAGAGGAAGGTGATAAATTTCTTCAATTTCTTCTTTTGTCCAGTTGTTTCTCAATGTTGTTTTTGTATCCATTATCCTATTTTTGTTATTGTTAATTGCTTTGCAGCATGTTGTATAGATTCCTTATCTGTACCGTTGATTTCGGGAATCTTTATAATTTTTGTTTCTTTTTCGATAAAACTACAGATCACTCTTTCTGTATCTTCAGGAAAATCCCCGTTAAGAATTAAATATTCCAACTGAATTCCTCTCTGTTGTAAAGCCAGAATTGAGAGCAAGCTATGATTGATACAGCCTAAATAATTTCTGATTACCAATGCTGCCGGAAGACTTAATTCCTCAATGAGATCGATCATGAAAGTAGTGTCGGATATGGGTACCATAAGGCCTCCGGCACCTTCTACAATTAATGGACTTGCTGTTTTTGGTAATTGAAAATCATTCAGATTGATGGTAATATTTTCTTCTCTTGCGGACTGATGTGGTGATGCTGCCAGCTGTAAACGGTAAGTTTCCGGGTGGCAAAAGTCCGTATCTGTCCAGGCTTCAATTTTATGACTGTCCGTATAATGAAGATCTCCGGACTGTATGGGTTTCCAGTATTCTGTTTTAAAATACTGTACTAAAACGGCTGAGCAGACTGTTTTTCCTATTTCGGTTCCTATTCCTGTTATAAATAATTTCATGTGGTTTGAGATTCGGGATTCGTGATCCGGGTTTTGAATCTTTTTGCTTTAAATAAATTCTTTAATAATTCCTGTCAGTTTTACAATTTCCTTTTCTGTATTAAAGCTGTGTAGGCATATTCTCAGCCTTTCGCTTCCTTCTTTTACCGTGGGACTGTAGATTGCGTAGGTTAAAAACCCTTCTTCAGATAAAATGTTCTGTAATTCTTTCAGTTTTTGATTGTCCGGGATTATAATAGCCTGAACCGGACTCGTTTCTGCTGATGGAGACTGTAAACTTACGCTTCGGAAAACTTTGATGTTATTCTGAAGTTTTTCAGCCAGATCATGATTTTGATCTAAAAATTCATATCCTGTTTTG
>CBFQYI010000075.1:0-12729 GCA_965720825.1 uncultured Chryseobacterium sp.
TGACAGTGCTTGAACATCCAAGATATATCCAACAGTACAAATTGAAAGAAAAACAGCTTTATATAGACAAGTATATTTTAGCTTTGCAGAAATGATACATGAGATCACATGATTTTCTATGATTGTATGCTTAGTTTTATTAAATTGTGATTATGAATGTTTTCCCTAAAAACACTACTTTTAAATACGAATGGCGAACTTATCAGAAGAAAATTTTAGACAATATGGATGACTATCTGCACGATAATCATCTTCATATTTCGGCTCCTCCTGGTTCTGGGAAAACGATTCTTGGATTGGAAATAATGCTGAGACTTGGTGAGCCTACATTGATTGTTGCTCCCACGCTGGCAATTAAAAATCAATGGATTCAGAGATTTTGTGAGCTTTTTCTGGACACGGAAACCGTTCCTGAATGGATATCTTCTGATATTAAAAATCCAGGAATTATAACTGTTACTACTTATCAGGGTATTCATTCTGCCTTCGGTGTGGATGAACAAGACGAAGATCTGATAAAAAAATCTTCAAAAATCTCAGTTGCTGAAATTATTAAAAGGCTAGAGAAGCAAAAAGTGCGCACTCTTATTCTGGATGAAGCGCATCATTTGAAAAATGCCTGGTGGAGAAGTCTAATGGAATTAAAAAATAAAATTAGTCCTACAGTTGTTGCTCTTACTGCGACTCCTCCTTTTGACGTTTCTGGTTCCGAATGGCAAAAATATATTCAACTGAATGGACCTATTGATGTAGAAATTTCTGTTCCTGAATTGATGATTGAAGGAGATCTTTGCCCTCATCAGGATTTGGTTTATTTTACTTCCCCCTCAAAAGAAGAGGAGAAAAAAATTGAATATTATCATCATCAGGCAGCCACATTTTTCCAAGAAGTTCAAAATGATGATACACTACTTGAAGCTCTTGAGCAGCATCCTGTTTACCTGAATCCTTCTGGATATTTGGAATGGATTTACGAAAATATATCATCATATACCTCTGGACTTGTTTATCTTCATTTCAGAGGAAAAGAGATTTCAGATATCCATTTTAATATCATTGGAGATCAGCAAAAATATGTTCCTGAATTTGATTTCTTCTGGATGGAAGAGCTTCTTGATTTTTATCTGTTATTGGATGATATTAATTTTAAAAAATATGAAGATCACCGGACAGATTTGGGGAACAGGCTCAGAAGATTGGGGTTTCTTGAACAAAGAACAATTAGTTTTTATAATAGTAAAAATGTAAATCAGATTCTTAATTCAAGTATTGGAAAACTTCAAGGGATACAGGAAATTGCGGATTTTGAGTTTTCAGTTCTTAAAGAAGATCTCAGAATGGTAATTCTCACGGATTTTATTAAAAAAGAATATCTGAGCAATAGCAACGAGAATATATTAAGTCTTGATAAGATTGGAGCGATTCCGATATTTGAAAAACTTAGAAGAGAAAATTCACAGAATAAAAAAATAGGAATTCTCACAGGTAGTTTGGTGCTCATCCCTTCGAGTGCAAAGGATATGTTTGATCAGCTTTGTGTAAAAAAGAGTATATCTGGAGTATCTTTTTCTGCTCTCTCCTATGATCAGAGTTATTTGATAATTAGTCTTACGGATCAGATAAAGCATGATGTGGTTCATATAATAACTGAGATTTTTCAATGTGGAGGAATTCAGGTCTTAATTGGTACAAAGTCTTTGTTAGGAGAAGGTTGGGATGCTCCCAAAATGAATAGCCTTGTACTGGCCAGTTTTGTAAGTTCTTTTGTGCTCTCTAATCAGATGAGAGGAAGGGTTATAAGAACAGATAAAGATAATCTAAACAAAACGGGAAATATCTGGCATCTGATATGTTTTGATTCCTATGATATTGATGGAGGACAGGATTTCAGTAATATAAAGAAAAGATTTAAAACTTTTGTCGGGATTTCCTACAAGGATGAGGCTACCATAGAAAATAATTTTGAACGACTGAATATTAAAACGATAGAACATAAAGAAGAATTACAAGAAATCAATCAGATATTCTTTGCATGGGCAAAAGACAGAACTGCTCTTGCTCAACGATGGAAATCTGCCCTTGATAAAGGAAGTGTTTTGGTGGAAGAAATTGAGGTCCCTTCAGTGAATATGACAGGTATGGGGAAAGTGCGGATGGATTATCTGGGTAAAATGAGTGGGAATTTTGCAAAAATAATGGTTTCTTCCTTATTGCTATTTTGTCAGGATGTTCTGATGGGGCTTCTCAGAAACATTGATGAAATTAAATCTGTAAAAAGTTTTTCATTACTTGTTTCTCTATTTGGTATTGCAGGTGTAGTTGTTTATGGTGGGAAACTATATAGGTCTACAAAACAGTATTTAAGATGTAAAAATGTTGGAAGACAGCTTAGTTCCCTTGCTGAAATAATCTTATATGGCTTGATTCATGAAAAAGTAATACGTACCTCTATTGAAAAACTTAGAATTGTAAGTTCTTCAGATAAAAATAAAAATGCATTTTGTTATCTGGATGGAGGAAGTCAATATGAAAATGCCCAGTTTATACAAACTTTACAGGAATTGGTATCACAAATAGATAATCCAAGATACCTATTGAAACAAAAAAAAGGGTTATTATTTTTGAAGAAAGATATGTATTATCCAATACCTGAGATTTTTGCAAAAAATAAAAAAAATGCAGAATTTTTTAAAAAACTATGGGACAAAATGATAGGGAAATCTGAGCTGGTTTTCACAAGAACTATCGAGGGGCGTAAAATCTTATTAAAATTGAGATTCCAGGCTTTACTCAATAGAAACGGAAGGATAGAGCATCTCCACAAATGGATTCGATAAAATGACAAAATCCCTTCGTCGAAAGGGATTTGTCATTCATGAATTAGAATCTTTATGGGAATATGGAACTTGTGAAATTTCTTACGATTAGTTTTTAATAACTTTGGTAGATTCTGTAGCTGTTTTAATAATATAAACTCCTTTTGGAAGCTCTGAAATATTAATTTCATTATTCCCCTTTTGAGTTTGTATAGTTTTCAGCATTTTACCATCCAGACCATAGATTTTAGCTTCACTGGCTTTTTCTGTGGTAATAGAAATAGGTCCATTGGTTGGGTTAGGATAAACAGTCAAGTCTTTTTTAATGCTTTTAGCTTCCGAAGTTCCTAGTACCAGATTACTGTCTTTTACCCAGGTGAAAGCATCTAAACCTACATATCGGAAGGCTCCGTTTGCAGTGATTTGTAACTCATCAATCACAATGTTGGAGTAATTTTGACCATTTAAGTTGGTAAGATCAATCAAAGTGTATCCATTTGTACTTCCTAAGCTGGTTGCAAATCCGGTACTTTTTGTTTGGGTAAATTTTGTTACACCGCTTAGTTTTCCGGTTACAGTTAATGTTCCTGATACATTAAGATCCAGGTTCAATGCAGAAAGATACATCCAGAATCTGTTTACTTTAAATAAATTAGAAGTAGTCTTAATACTGAATGATGGCGGAGATTGAGTGTCGTTGGAGTTATCAATGTATCTGTTATCAGTAGCCGTTCCGCTCCAGCCGGTTCCCGGGTAATTTCCCTGAATGTCAAAAACACTTACATGTGAAATGATATTGAAAATGACTCCGTTATCGGTGAAGCTTGTACTTCCGTTCGATTCTGTCTCAAATTGTTCTGTACTGGTCTGCCCAAATGAGAAAATTGAAATGAGCAGACTACAGATTGTTAAAAAAGTAGTGCTTTTCATGATATTTGTTTTAAATGTTAGGTTATTGATATGATATTAGTCCCTTGGTGGGTAAACACCTTCAACACAAATAATATAGTTTAACCCCAGATAAGGCGGCATATTATTCACAGGCAGATTTTGTCCTACGAAGGCAATACTTTGATTATTAATAATCGTATCAGGGTTAGCGTCATTCACGAAACTAGATACTACATTGAAATCTCTTCCCACTTGTGTTCCTGAGATGGCAATTGTTGAAGTGGCCATAGGAGTAGATGAATTAGCATTTTTATTAGCTACTTTAAGCTGAAATCCGGCACCTATACTTGGAAGGTTGGATGGTAAGAGTGTATTTTGTGTAGTTCCTGATACTACTCCCAAAGGATAAAATTGGTTGGCATTTACATTTCCTGCTCCTAGGGCCATACGTCCTTTTAAGTTAGGTAGCGCGAAAGTAGTAATACCGTCTCCACCATAAGTTGTTCCTAAAATAGAGAATAAAGCAGAATTTCTTGAAATGCTTATTAGACTTCCGTCGCAAAACATCCAGCCTCTAGGTGCGAAATTTCCTGCAAATAATTTTACAATTCCAATGTACTCGTCCATGATAATAGGTTTTTTAGTTTTAAATTTCTTACTCTTTTTACAGGCTTTTCAGACTCCGCCTTTTGGTTATTCATTCTCAGTTCAAAGGAACGATTAATAGCAGGTTGGTGCTAGAGTAGAAAATACCAAATTAAAAACTACGTATTTCTACGTAATAATGTCTCAAAGTATTCCGGTTTAAAAAGAATATATAGGATTTAAGTTTCTCTGAACGAGCTGTATTTCGTATTTTTGTAAGAATCCAATAAAAATAAAAATGAGCGAATTTGTAGCATCAGAAATTAAAAATAATATTGCCGAAATCAGTTTCGGAACACTCAAAAGCAACTCTCTTCCGGGAGCAATTTTAGAAAAACTGGCAGAAACTATTCTCGAAGAAGGAGCAAAAGAAGAGGTGAAAGCTATTTTAGTAAAAAGCGCAGGTGAGAAAGCGTTTTGTGCAGGAGCAAGTTTTGATGAGCTTTTAGCCATTGAAGAACTGGAAGCTTCCACGAAATTTTTCGGAGGTTTTGCTAAAGTTTTAAATGCAATGAGAAACTGCGGAAAGATTGTAGTGGTAAGAGTTCAGGGGAAAACTACCGGTGGAGGAGTCGGAATTGCCTGCGGAGCAGATTATTGTTTTGCTACTAAAGACTCGGCTCTGGCGCTTACTGAAATCAATCTTGGAATCGGACCTTTTGTAATCGGGCCTTATGTTGAAAGAAAAATTGGGAAGTCGCAATTCTCAGCAATGGCCATTGATGCAGACTTCAGATCTGCAGAATGGGCCGAGCAGCATAATGTTTATCATTCCGTTTCAGATACTATTGAGGAAATGGACGGAAAGCTAGAGAAGTTTTTACAGACTTTAGCATCAAGAAGCAGCGACGCTTTAGCACTAATTAAAAAAGTTTCATGGGAAGGAACTGACCACTTCAATGAGCTAATGCCGGCAAGAATTCATATGAGTGCCAGTCTTATTCTTGAAGATTCTGCAAAGAAAAATATTGAGTCTATTAAAGAAAGATTAAGGGCAAAATAATTTGTTTTTTAATCGCTAGAAAATAATTGGATTCTGATCCAGATGTTATCCGTAGAAATAATTGTTTTCTACGGTTTTTTTATGCCTTATTCTGTTTTATGGTGGTAGTTTGATTTTTTTAATATACAGAAATGATAGTATATTTTACTCTTTTTTAAAAATTGCATTATCGTTATATTATTTTATGTAATGCGTTGTTTTGTGTAAATAAAAATTGATTTTTATGATTTATTGATAGTGTTTTAACTTATTTTAAATGAGTGTTTGATTTTTATTAAACTTATTTAATTGAATTTTAACTTATTTTTTTAACTAATAATGTTTAATTTATTAAAATTATTAATCAATTGTATTTAATTCAATTAAAGTTCTTTTTTGTTGGCTTTTTATTATTTTTTATTACATATATTTGCGTTCATACTGTTAAAATATGTTAAATATGAAAATGAAGTTAATATTAAGTACTGCTGTGTTGTTCTTTGTAGGAGGGCACATGGTAGAAGCCCAAAAGGCTAAGCGTGACACCATACCGCAGGATACTAAGATTGATGAAATTGTAGTGGTTGCTTACGGAAGCCAGAAAAGAGAAACAATGGTCGGCTCCAATACAGAAATTAAAGCGAAACAATTTGCTGATCGACCGATAACAAGTATCGGACAAGCGCTGGACGGTGCCAGTGCCGGTGTAAAAGTAAGTACCGGTACAGGGCAGCCAGGAAGCTCACCCAGTATCCAAATCCGTGGAATAGGTTCTTACGGGATTTCAACATCTCCTTTATATGTTGTAGATGGTGCTATTTATACGGGTTCCCTTGCAGCTATCAATCCCAATGATATTGCATCATTCAATATTCTGAAAGATGCCGCTTCCACTTCCTTGTATGGTTCTGCTGCTGCTAATGGTGTTGTTTTGATTACTACAAAATCCGGAAGAAAAGGAAAAGATGCATTTAATTTTAGCATGAGTACCGGAGCGGTAGGAAGATCAATCCCGGAATATGACAGAGTGAATGTTTATCAATATTATCCTCTTGTTTGGGAGGCAATAAGAAATGGTAGGATGACCTCTATACCAGGTACAACTGTAACAGATGCCAATGCTTACGCTACAGCGCAATTGATTTCAGGTGTTCTGAAAACTAATGTTTTTAATGTACCAGATAATCAATTGGTGGTAAACGGTGTTTTAAATTCCGATGCTAAACTTAAATATACAGATTTAGACTGGCAGAAACCTTTAATGAATACGGGTTTCAGACAGAATTATGAATTAAATTACAGTGGTGGAAGTAATACAACTACGTATTTTTCCTCAGTAGGATATACCAATGAAACCGGATATCTTATCAAGTCAGATTTTGAAAGATTTACAGCAAGATTGAAAGTGGATTCACAAGTGAAAAGCTGGTTAAAGCTTGGAACGAGTATCAGTGGAGTATCTTCTAACGGGAATAATTCTGTGGATGGGGCTGATAATAATTCTGCTTATATCAACCCATACAGATGGACAAGAACAATGGGGCCTATCTACAGCCCATATGCTCATGATCCTAATACATTTGCTACTCTTTATGATAATGCTGGTAATGTAGTCTATGATCCCGGAAATGCAAGAGGTGTTGATGCAGCGGCAGGAAGAAACGTAATTCAGGAAACTCTTTTAAATAAAGATCTTTCTAAGAACTATTATATTATATCCAGAGCCTATGCTGAAATCAAAGTAAATCCATATCTTACACTTTCCACTAATGCAGGATATGATATCAGAAATAACAGAAGAAGTACCTACGGAAACAAAATTATAGGGGATGCGGCTCCCTTAGGTTCAGCAGAGAAATTTAGTTTTACAGAACAGACTTTCACCTGGAATCAACTCTTAAACTACAAAAGAAAATTTGGAGATCATAATTTTGAATTCCTTTTGGGGCACGAAAATTATAAATACACTTATGAGTATCTGTATGGATATAAAAAAGGACAGATCGTAGATGATAATGATGAATTGGTCAACTTTGTAACTCCGGCATCTCTTACTTCCCGTTCGGACAATTATAGAAAAGAAGGGGTGTTTTCAAGATTGAATTATGATTACAAATCAAAATACTTACTTTCAGGATCTATCCGTTGGGATGGTTCATCCAGATTTGCTAAAGATGTAAGATGGGATTCATTCTGGTCTCTCGGTGCAGGATGGAGATTGAAAGGAGAGGAATTTTTAAGTAATTCCAATTTTATCAGTGAATTAAAATTGAGAGGTTCTTATGGAGAAGTTGGAAACGACGGAACAAATAGTTATTATATGTACAAGAGTACTTATACCTTAGGATATAATAATGCTCAGGAACCTGGAATTTTATTTGGCTTTTTAGCAGATCCTTCTATTACCTGGGAGGCAAACAAACAAACTGATGTAGGGGTTGATTTTGGCTTTTTGAATAATAGAATTACAGGATCTGTAGAATACTATAACAGAGTTACTGAAGATCTGATCTTCCCTGTTCCTCTTCCTGTTTCTGCTGGAGTTCCGGATAATACAATCAGTAGAAACGTTGGGACAATGTATAATCGCGGATTCGAATTCAGTATTAATGCAGATATCATTAAAAATCAAAATTTCACATGGAATATTAATGCCAATGCATCTACGCTAAAAAACCAGATAACAGAACTTTCCAATGGTATCACTGAAATCATCAATGGAACCAAGAGAATTTCTGTAGGACACTCAATATATGATTATTGGTTAAGACAATGGTATGGGGTAGATCCAGCAGATGGTTCTCCTTTATTCCTGGTAGCTGATGCATATGCCAATACAACAGCTGCTGATATAAGAACAGTAAATGGTACCAAAGTTACAACCAATTCCAGTAAAGCTAAATTCGATTATTCGGGAACGGCAATTCCAGATTTATTTGGAAGCTTTGGGACATCCATTTCTTATAAACAATGGTCATTATCAGCATTATTTACTTATCAGTTAGGCGGTAAAACCTATGATTCTAATTATGCGGCATTAATGTCCAGCTATGCACAAGGTGGAGCTTTAAGTCCTGACATTCTTGACAGATGGACAACCCCAGGGCAGATTACTGATGTTCCGGCATTGAATTCTATAACATATACAAGCTCAAATATTGGTAACAATTCAAGGTGGCTGGTAAGTTCGAATTTTATTACATTCAGACAGGCTACTTTAAGTTATAACTTCAGCCCAGAAACTTTATCACAGCTTGGAGTTTCAGGACTAAGAATTCTTGTTTCCGGTGAAAACCTATGGAGCAAAACAGCTAGAAAAGGATTGGAGCCTTCTCAGGCATTCAACGGTACTGCGTCAAACAGATATACACCGGCGAGAGTGGTAACAATAGGATTTAATGTATCTTTTTAAATAATTAAGTAATGAAAAATATCGCAAAAAAATATATAAAATGGGCTGTTGTTCTTTCAGTCTTTACGGGAACGGTTTCATGTGAGAGTGATTACCTTGAAACGGATCCTACCACTGCAGCTTCAGAAGAAGCGGCTTACTCAAGTGCTGCCAATCTAATGGCAATCATTAACGGGATGCATCGAGATATGTATTACAGACAGAATGATAGCCAAGGACAGAATGGGCAGGGTGGAATTATGATCATGATGGATGCTTTAGCAGATGATCTTGTATTTCCTTCTACAGGAAACGGTTGGTATGTTTCAACGGTGAGATGGCAGGATCAGGTAAATGATAGTGCATCTAATGCTTTTTACCCTTATCAGTTTTATTATGCTTTAATCAGAAATGCAAATCTCGTTATTGCTAATGGTCCCTCAGTACCTGCGCCCAATGCAGCTGATGCTGCTACTATTAAAACAGCTATTGGGGAGGCATATGCATTCAGAGCTTTCTGTTATTACATGTTAGTTCAAATCTATGGTAAAAGATATGTGCCGGGAGCAAACAATACCCAGCTTGGGGTTCCAATTAGATTGGTTGCAAATGAAATACCTTTAGCTAGAAATACAGTAGAAGAAGTGTATACTCAGATCAATAAAGACCTTGATGAGGCTGCTAGCAGATTGGCAGGGGTTGCCAGAGCTACGAAATCACATTTTAATGATAAGGTGATTTTAGGACTGAGAGCCTGAATTGCATTAACACAAGGTAATTATGCGGCAGCTGTAACGGCAGCTCAATCAGCACGTGTAGGATTTGCTTTGATGGATAATACAGCTTATACAGCAGGATTTAATAATTTAGCTGCTAATGGTGAGTGGATGTGGGGTGCTATAATCATAGCGGACCAAGGTGATTCATTCTCAAATTTTGGTGCTTACATGTCAAGGAACTTTAACTCTACCAATATTCGTCAGGCTCCTAAAGCAATTAATAGTAAATTGTTTTTATCATTCCCGTCTACGGATGTAAGAACTAAGAATTTTGATCCAACAGGTGCGCATACAGCGCTTGCTTTACCTTCAACATATTCTAAATTCCCATATACAAGTCAGAAGTTTCTTGCTGCAAGTCAGGGAGATAGTAGAGTAGATGTTCCTTATATGCGATCCGCAGAAATGTATCTTATTGAAGCGGAAGCTTTGGCTAGATCAGGAAACGAAGCAGGATCGAAAGCTGTTTTTGATGTGTTTGCGAAAAACAGAAATCCTTCTTATACAGGGGCTACAACAACAGGCGCAGCCTATATCACTGAAATTCTTAACAGCAGAAGGCTGGAGTTCTGGGGTGAAGGTTTTAGATTCTTAGATTTGAAGAGACTAAATCAAGGTTTAGACAGAACAGGTGCTAATCATTCTTCGGTAGTGACTAATAACGTAATGACTGTAGCTAATACGGACTTACGTTGGGAGTTCCTGATTCCAAGAGCTGAAATCAATGCCAATCCATTGATTGTTCAGAATCCATTATAACACGTACAGATTTTAATATATGATTGAGAATCCTGCTTTAGCGGGGTTCTCTTTTTTTATGGCTAAATAAACGATGAGGTTTTTAGTAAAAAATATTTTAAAATTTAAAATAAAGAGTTGGTAGATTCAAAATAAATTATAACTTTGTAATTCAAAGTTCTTTTTATGGATTCAAAAAACTATCACGAAGACTTATCCCATATCCGTTCTATGATGGAACGGTCCTCCAGATTTATTTCTCTAAGTGGTTTATCTGGAGTTGTTGCGGGTTTAACGGCTATTATTGGAGCTGTATATGTGTATTTTGTTTTTCAGAGAGAGGGAATCAGTTATTTTGATGGAGACAGAAATATTTTAGGACCAGCCTTGGTTAAAGAACTTGTCCTGATTGGAACTATTGTTTTGGTTGTTGCAGTCCTTAGCGGATATATTTTTACAGCCCATAAAAGCAAAAAGAAAGGTTTGAAGATCTGGGATGCCACTACAAAGCGACTTTTGATTACCTTTGCAGTGCCTTTGGTAGCAGGGGGAGTTTTTTGTCTTGCGCTTCTTTATCATCATCTTTTTGTTTTCATTGCACCGGCTACTCTTATTTTTTATGGAATGGCTCTGGTAGCTGCAGAACGATATACATTAACGGATGTAAAGTATTTAGGATATCTTGAGATTATTTTAGGACTTATTTCTTTGTTCTTTTTAGGATGGGGATTGTTGTTTTGGGCTATTGGTTTCGGTGTTCTGCATATTGTGTATGGATTGATCATGCATAAGAAGTATAAGTAATGGGAATTGGTTTTGTCATATTAATACACCTTTTTGTTATATCAGCTTTCAGTTTTATATGTGCTGTTGTAAGTTGTTTGCTTACTTATTTTATAAGCGGTAAAGATAGAAGAAGGAATAAAATGATATTGGCATTTATAGGACCTTTTGTAGCATTTTATACTTTCTATATTGTCGGAATTATTGGATTTTCCATTGTGTCTGAACGTAAAAAAGTAGATATTGGAATAGGTGATGCCTGGTATGTTCCTTTGAAAAATGACTATCAGCTATTATTTATTGATCTGCCTGAACAAGCAAGTATTAATACTGGAAATGGATTAACATTGGTTTCACAAGTGACTCAAATGGAAGAGTTTGGTAATCTGGTTTTTGGAAAAACACTTGACAACGAATATTTTTTCGTGGATTTAAAAACGAATGAGGTAAAAACTTTTCAAACAGAGAAAGAATTAAGAGTCTTACATGTAGATAAAAAACTCAATCTAGTAGATACAACTGAATTTTATTCAGAAAGGAAAAATGATATTATGGGCTATTGGCCCTTGTTGATAATGCTTTTATCTCTTATTATCAGTATTGGAGCAGTGTACATATGGAAATTAATATTAATTTTTTAGGAGTGAAAATTGCATCAGACTGAATTTATAGAGAAGTAAAGAAAATGAAAGATAGTCAGATTTTGGCTATTTCAGAATAAATAAGATAAAGTAAAATGATCAAAATAAATCAGCTCAATAAAGAATTCGAAAGCCGTGTAAGATTGGGCATTATGTCCGTTCTTATGGTTAACGACTGGGTTGATTTTTCCGAAATGAAAAACCTGCTCGAAATAACCGATGGAAATCTGGCAAGCCACAGCAATGCACTGGAGAAAGCTGGTTATATAGAAGTGAAAAAAGAATTTGTCGGGAAGAAGCCTAAAACCTCTTATCGCGTTACACAAAGTGGAAGACAGGCATTTACTGAACATTTAAATGCACTGGAAAAATTATTAGGGCGATAGTCCTATATTTTTTTAAAAATTAACTTTGAATTACAAAGTACTTTATATTTTAAAATTAAATAAAATGATAACACAAAAACAAAAAACACTCACAATTTATGCCCTTCCATTGGCTTTACTAAGCCTTCCATTGTTTGGAAATCTATTGTCTAAAGAAGTAAACTGGTCAGGATCTGATTTTCTGATTGCAGGAGCTTTGCTTTTTACAACCGCTTTTCTTATCAACCTCGTTAGAAGCAGAATAAAAAAACAAAGTCACAGAATTCTCATCTCGTTTTTTATTCTGGCTGTTCTTGCATTGATCTGGATCGAACTGGCAGTAGGAATTTTCGGAAGTCCGTTTGCCGGAAGCTAAAATTTGGTTTGTGATTAATCCTAAATAATAATGAAAGATTCAGAAATAATACATCTAGGCAAGACAGTATTCGGAATATTTTTTTCAATTGGAACTCTTTGTCTTTTAGGAGCTCTTATTACAAAAGATAACTGGTTTGCCGGAGCAGGGTATCTGCTAATCGTTTTCGGAGTGCCAGTCAATTTATTATGTATACTGGGGTTTTTGACATATGGTGTTATAAATACATCAAAATTTAAAGAATGTATGATAGCCATACTTATTTTGACTGCCAATATTCCCATCGCATTTACTTATGCAATTATAGGCTTGGGGTATTTCA